>DTVI01000340.1 GCA_012963655.1 Sulfurimonas sp. | reverse complement strand
ATATTCTTTATAAAGAGTCAAATAACAATGTCTCAGCAATACTTCCTTGTGGTGAGTTGTTTACGAAAAACAACTAACGTTCATAAAACAATCATCAGTTATCCAATTAGTTGGTGCTTAAAAATTTGAAGCTGATGAAAAATTAGCTGGAAAAATATTAAAGTGTCTCTTCAATAATATGTAAATAGAAAATGGTAAAGAAGAAATTTCAGGGCTTCAACGGACTTTTGTGGGTTGGTCTTGGGGTTAATCTTCTGGGAATTAGGTTTTTGGGACGTACTTCCAACCAAACACAGTGCGACAAGGACACAGTACGACAAGGACCATTCACGGCTGATGAACCCTCTCTCTGACTCTGCGAATAGGAAAGTAAAGCACGCAGCAGAACTCCTTGCCAAGCTTAAAAGCATTAAGATGCATAAGGATTGGGACGCTAGGCTGTTTCAGAGGGGTGTAAGTCCGTGTCGCCAAATTCGCTGAATGAGTCAACTGGTTCGGCAAGGCACAAGTGGGGAGTGTGACGTCCGTTCCGCGAATTGTGGGCTCAAAGATATTCTGGATAAAGATGACATAATCTTATTTGTTTCACCATTGAATCCGCCACAGCCATTATTTCCTTATTCACATTTTCGATTTTATCCTTGCTGGTGGTTAACGAGCAGCAAACTGACACTAATCATCATACCCCATGATACGCATGTCAGCCAGCGCAGCTGAATCTGGTTTTACAGAATTTTCCAAATCCGTGAAGCGGCCAATCATCTTCATGCACGCTGTGATACAGGCTTCATAAAACAGTTTTTCTCTCAAATACATCCTAATTACAGCCACCCCTTGTACCAGTTGTACAAAATTGCCATACACTCGTAACCAATGACTTTTATTTGGTCGATGGTCGTACTCCATTGAGGCTCGACAGGAGGAGTGTCGACGACAGTCGGGGCTATGACTATCAAGTCTGGAGCTTGTTTCTGCCATATCCACAATGCCCTCTGGGAATGATATGGGGAGGTCATGAAAAGAATGGATTCAGCACCAGCAGCATCGAGTTTCTGCTTAAGGAGCACCACGGTCTCATATGTGCTCGAAGGGTATTGGTCCAGAACGAAAATGTCTTGTTCTGGCACCCCTTGGTTCGTGAGGAGCGCCCGTATTATTAGAACCTCCTGAAATGTCTGTTTACTACCCGACGAGATTATGATCGAAGATGCGAATCCATCATTGTAGTATCGAACTGCATCGAAAGCCCTCCTCTGGTAACTCGTGCTG
>DTVI01000339.1 GCA_012963655.1 Sulfurimonas sp. | reverse complement strand
CGGGAAAAAGAGAAGTTCAGCGCCCATTAAAGCTAAAGAACGTGCCGTCTCAGGAAACCATTGGTCCCAACATATACCCGCACCAATACGACCATACCTAGTATCATAAACTTTAAACCCAGAATTTCCAGGTGAAAAATAGAACTTTTCTTCATATCCTGGGCCATCAGGAATATGAGTTTTACGGTAATTATCTAATATACATCCATCTGCGTCCATCACCACTAAAGAATTATAATATTTATCTTCAGCCTTTTCAAAATAGCTCACGAGAAGAACTATCTGAAGTTTTTTTGCAAGATCTGAAAACTCTTTTAATAAGGGGTGATTTTCTCTTTCTAAGGCCCATGAAAAATATTTCTCATCCATATCTTTACAAAAGTACAAACCTTCAAAGAGTTCAGGAAGCAAGATGATTTTAGCACCATTAGAGGCTGCCTCTTTTACCATCTTGATGGCCTTATCTATATTAGCCTTTTTATTCGCACTCATACTCATTTGTATGGCAGCAACATTTAACATTTATATCCTTTAACAAATTATACCTAAGTGGTCATGTTTATCATTACTTGTAGTTTTCCAGAAACCTGATGTAAAACACCTCTTGGTGTTGAGTCCTTTAACATAGAAATTTGCATCACTAAACTAGCTAGAATATCTTCTGCTTGAAAAGATCCCTCCAAATTTAAAACATGTTTCTGGTCGTGACCATTAATATAACAATATATTTCTTGCTTCATAAGCATATCCTTTTTATTTGGCAGAATAATACTTCAAACTAATGTGGAATTAATGTCACTTAAAGAACAAAGACTAAAAAGGTCAAGACTTCCTTATCTCTATATCTATCTTTTCTTTTAACCTCATATCTTTCATGTAGGTTGGAACTTATTTTCTAGTATTAGGACTGCTAGAATAGATATCTGGAAACTATAGATTTATAAGCGAGACAGTGGGTTCTCTCTTTTTTAATTTATAGATATATATACCAAATTTCTTAAAATTTAAAAGATTATAGAAGAAGATGCAAAAAGTCCTTGACAAATGAAATGATTTAGCCTATAATTTCGCCCTCTTAAGCATAAGTTTAATTGGATGTTGGGGTGTCGCCAAGTGGTAAGGCACCAGTTTTTGGTACTGGTATTCAGGGGTTCGAATCCCTTCACCCCATCCACTTTTTAAGATTTTTCTCAAAAAATCTACGTGTCGCGGAATAGAGCAGTTCGGTAGCTCGTCGGGCTCATAACCCGAAGGTCATAGGTTCAAATCC
>DTVI01000338.1 GCA_012963655.1 Sulfurimonas sp. | reverse complement strand
AGCTATTATTCAGGCTATTATCATGGCCATAGCTTTGATGAGTGTGCTAGATACCTTATTAGCAATAGAACTGATGTAGACAAACTTATTATAGGAAACTATGTATCTATTGGCTCAGGCGCTGTCTTTATCATGGGTGGGAACCATGGACATAGAACTGAGTGGGCATCTACCTTTCCTTTTTTCTTTCAAATTAGTCAAAACTTTAAAACCGCTAGAACAGGATTTGAAATAGCAGGAGACACTATTATAGGAAATGATGTATGGATAGGTTCAGAAGCAATGATCATGTCTGGTATAACCATAGGTGATGGAGCCGTCATTGGAAGTCGAGCAGTAGTTACAAAAGATGTAGAGCCATATTCTATTGTTGGTTCTAACCCCGCTAAACATATTAAGTTTCGTCTACCTCAAGATGATATTGATATGCTCCTAGAGATGAAGTGGTGGTTCTGGGATGATGATAAGATGAAAGGGGCTATGGAGCTATTGTGTTCAAATGATATTAAGGCTTTGTATAAATACTCCAAGACCTAAGCTTTCCTCTTAAAAAGGAAATGTTATACTTATGAAAAAGACACCTTATGCTTGATTCATTATATAACTTATCTAATAAAAAGATCCATCTTATCCCCCGTAAGTATCATATTGACTCTGCATTTACTATTATTAAAGGTGCATCTAAAACAGGTAAAACATCTATTATTAAACAATACCTTTCAGTTTTACCAAGTTCTTCTTATCTTTATATTGATCTTAATGATCTTCGTATAGATAAAGAGCTTATAAAAGAAGAACTTCAAAGTTTTTGTATATCTAATAAAATACATACTCTTGTTATAGAAGCTTATGAAGAAGACATACCCCTGCCTAATGTCTCTTCTGTTATCTTATCAACAGAAGCAAACCTTGATATAGAGGGCTTTGCACACTTAGATGTATATAACCTAGACTTTGAAGAGTTTCTTGCCTTTGATAATCGTTATGACACTTTAGACACAGCCTTCACCCATTACCTACAAACAAGTTCTTATCCTGAAATGTATTTTGTTCATCAAGACAACCGGCAAAAACAATTACAAAATATTTTAAAACTTTCTTTAAATCCCTTAGAGCTACAAATTATGATACACTCAGCCAAACTATTAGGCCAAAAGGTATCTGCCTTTCAAATGTTTGAAAGACTGAAACTTCAACAAAAGATTTCAAAGGATATGTTTTATAAGACCTTTTATGGACTGATGGAAAAAGGATATTTATACTGGGTAGAAAAGTTTGAACATTCACGTGCTACTAAAAAGCTTTTTACCCTAGACTTTAATATTAAAAATGTTCTCACCTTACAAAAAGACTTTTCCCGTCTCTTCGAAACCCTTGTCTTTTTAGAAATGCTTAAAAGAGGTTCTAAAATATATTATGCAGAAGGAATTGACTTCTATCTTCCTGAAGAAAACCGCATTGTTTTAACCATGCCCTTTTCTAATGAAGATGTACTTTTTAAAAAGATAGAAAGCCTTGAAGCCTTTATCATTGAAAATGGTATTATACATATTGAAGTAGTTACTATGAATGCAGAAACTAAGCTAGGTCTTCCTTACGCAATAGTTGAGATGATGCCTTTTGTAAAATGGGCTATTGTAGAAGGCGAAGATGATACTTCTAATGAGGAATATACATAAAGGATACTTTCATCTCGTAAAATAGCTCAATATCCAAATAAATCAGTTCTTTTTTCTCTTAACATAATCTTTATTTATTTTTCAATTTTTATCTCCTAATTATTTTTACGATACACTACGAAAAATAAATTCAAAAGACAAAATTATGACCTTAAGTGTTTTTACCAATACACAAATTATTTCCCTTGAAGATGGTGCAGCAGATATGTTCACTAATTATATACTTAGTCCTGATGAAAAGATGCAGATTCAAGCTGTTCAAACATATGAAGAAAAGATGATGACTAAGGCTATTAATCTTCCCCTTCAAAATGGCATAGATGAAGTCAATAAAAAGATGATTCTTGCTGGTTTAGCTGATCTTGAAGTAGGAGATAGATTTTTATGTAATGGAGCTAAGATTACTGACTTACAATCACATGAGGCTAAGTATTATCTTCGTCTTGTTGCTAACTTTAATAATGGACAAGACCTTACACCTGAACAAGCACAGGTTAAAACCCGCATTGAAGATGAAGACCATACTATTATGTCTAAGTTAAGAGACGAAGAGATAGAAGAACAGAAAGAGTATCAAGATAAAGACTAAGAAGGTTCTGGCACCCCTTCATCTGCTAAGATAATTCGTATCTGTTCAAGTTTTTCTATTGCTTCTTGCGCTTCTTGAATTTCTTCTTGTGTTCGTGTTCCATTAACCTGAGCGTCTTCTATCTTGTCTTTTATCTCTTGAATTTGCTCTTTTGACGGATAAAAAACTTGTAACTTTCTATGACGAAGGTTTTCCTCAAACTGCGCAAATTTATTGGGGTCGGACACTTCTTCTTTACTTGGAGCTAAACTTTCTATTCCTTGTGGTAAAGCTACTGTCTTTGGTGTTCTTGGATCTGCAATTTTTAAATTCTTTTTTAAATTTAAAGAAACCTCTTTAGGCGCATAAACCTTTTCTTTTTGAATATTTTCTTGTATTAAAGGTACTACTATTTTCACCTTCTTGTCCTCAGCGGTTTTATGTACTTCAGTAGGAATAATAAGTTCTTCATTTTCCACATATACTTCTTCATTCTTTTTTACAAAAGATGTGTTTACTACATATAAAAGATATAAGATAGCTACAAGACTAAGTGCTCCTGCTCCTTGAAGTAAATGTTTAATCATTAAAAAGTGTTCCTTTTACATAATTTTTATTTACTGAAATATCTGCTTTTTCTAAGGCATATTTTACTTTCTTTGAATACTGTGTATAAAAACTAACCTTGTAGAAAAGATAGCCTTATTAGAACCAGTAAACTAATACTTTCATCTAGTGCTAATCTCTTTTTAGTTTGCGAGCGTACAAAATAGATATGCCAACCATTAGGAGTTCTATACGGAGAGGAAACCTTATTTACTGGTTCTAATAAGGCTATCTTTTCTACAAGGTTAGTTTTTATACTTCCATTTTTAATACTACCTAAATCACCTGCAAAGGGTTGGCTGTCCTTATCTTTATCCATAGAATACTTTATAACAGCCGTATTACAATCTAAGCCTTTTTGTAAAAGAGCATATCCCTCATCAGCTTTCTTTTGCGAATCTAATTTAATATGTTGGGCTTCAATGGTATCAACATTGATAAAATCCTCTTTATTTGCATCATAATAAACTTTTATCTCTTTTTGACTTACTTTTTCAGCTACTTTATTTAAAGAGACTTCAGCAGTATGGATTTCGTTTATAAGTCCTATATCTCTTGTATATTGATGTTGAACAAGTTTGGACTCTAAAATATCATGTATATTTTCTTTTTCTTGTTTATCTAAAGTAGGAAACTGCACTAATAAATTTTCATATTGCTGTTGAAACTTTTTTTCATTCACTTCAGGTTTTATGTTTTCACGTTCAAGCTCTTGCATAAAAGCATATCGAGAAATAATGCCAGCTAAAATATTTTTGCGAGTGGCATGGGTGTCTTTATTCTCTATAGCAGAAGCTAAAAGGTCAAAACTTTTATATGATAATGACCAAGACCCCACATGAACAATATCATGTGAGTCTTTTAAGTCATAATTTACAGCAGCACTACATAAACTAGAAAGTGTTAATAAAATCGATGCTGTAAATATACGCATTATTTTCCACCTTGTCCAAAAAAGTGGTTAATACCTTTAGTTAACACGGTAACAGAAGCTGCGATTGCAACAGGAATCAATTCTTCCGCAGCTGCACGACGGACGGAAGTACTTAAATTACTTAGAACTTCTGGGTGCGAATATGCTTGTTCCCCTGTTTGTAAAGTGATATCAGAGAAGCTATCTCTTGCATTATATTTTGCTACTTCTGAAGAGACCTTAGATTCATTATAAAATCCCATTTCTTCATAATTAGCTTCGACCCATGCTTCCCAACCTGCATGTTCATGTCCAATTGAAACATATACATGGTGAGGCTGAGCCGCATCACCAATAGCATGTAAAGAGTGCCCTATAACTGCGTAAGTAGGATATTTCTTGAATTCAGAAAACCAATACATACCTAAGTGACTAACCGGTTGAAAGGGCATCTCATCAAAGTTTTGATAATCTCGCTTATAACTTGAACTTGAGCCTTGTCTATAATGTGCTTCCGTTGTATAATAATCAGATTTTTTCAATTTGTAAGGACTAAGGTACAAGGCGGCAACCCTGTCTTCTAGAGAACCAGACAGAGTCTTTGGTGAATAATATCCACCGTGCTTATTTCCATGTATATCACCTTCACTCTTGAAATCAATATAATGCCAATAAGATGTGTAATTTACTTCAAGGTCATATAGAGCTAATGCTATACCCCCTACACTATATTTTCCTGGCTGATAGTTGTAACCTGTCCACCATGAACCAAGGTTAGTATCATGAAACTCATCTACTATAGCTACTGCATCTTCTAATGCTTTCGCAGCAATTTTTTCACTTCCTGCAGCTGCTACATATATATTATATGCGCGTTTTTGTTCAGCTGATGCATTCTCAGAACCCATATACGCTAATGCATCTCGAACTATTCGTGAGGGAGTTGGCTCTTTCCAAGCATGTACTGTTGTTATCATCCCCATGAAAACTAGTATTATCCCAATTATCTTTACTGACTTCATTTGAAACCTTTCACAATAAATTGATATATATATTAACATGATAAAATAGAAGAAGAGTCTATATGTTATCATAATGAAATAGCAGAAGAGTCTATATATTTATAAGTATAATAATTATTTATAAATTGTGTAAAAAAGAAACTTGATAATATTTTTTAAAGATAGCTTGATAACAAGGAAGCACCTTGCTATAGTTTTAGAAGCGGTAACGAAGATTTGTATAGATATAACGGCCTGGTTCGTTTAAAAGCATAACCTCGCTTGTTGTTCCTGAGGCCAAAAGAGTCAAGTCCTTATAGGTATTACTAAGAGCGTAGGTATGATTAAACATATTATCCATACCTAAGGTTAAGTCAAAACCATGACTTAGTTCTTTATTCCATTTCATATTAAAAATAGCATAACCAGACAGTCTTTGTTCACCATTATCACTATCATAATGTTTCCAAGCGTCGCT
>DTVI01000337.1 GCA_012963655.1 Sulfurimonas sp. | reverse complement strand
ATTAGGGTATTAGGGTATTATGTTAGGGTGTTAGGGTATTATGATATTAGGGTATTATGTAGTAGGGTATTAAAGTATTATATTAAGGTGTTAGGGTATTAGGATACTATATTAGGTTATTATATCAAGGTATTAATGCATTAGAGTATTAGGATATTAGATTAAGATATTAGGGTATTATAATAGTGTATTATATTAAGGTATAAGAAGATTATTGTATTAGGGTATTATATTATTGCATTATGTTATTAGGGTATTATATTATGGTATCCTGTTAAGGTATTAGGGTATTATTGTATTATATTATTATATTATAGTATTATATTAAGGTATTATTTTAGGGTATCGGTATATTTGTATCTGCCACAATATAAGGTATTATATTAGGCATAGAGGTATTAGAGTATTCTATTAGGGTATTAAGGTTTACATTGGGGTATTAGGGCACTATGGTATTAGAGTATTACATTCGGGTATTATATGAGGGTATTAGGGTATTATAGTATTAGGGTATTACATTAGGGTAGTAGGGTATTATATAGGGGTATTATATTAGGGTATTATTGCATTAAGGTATTAGTGTATTATATTAGAGCATTCGGGTATTATGGTATTATATGAGGGTATTATATTATGGCATTAGGGCATTAGGGTATTAGGGTATTATGTTAGGGTGTTAGGGTATTATGATATTAGGGTACTATATTATGGTATTATATTAGGGTATTAAGGTATGATCGTAGTAGGGTACTATATGATGGTATTAGGGTATAATATTAGGGTATTATATAAGGGGTATTATATTAGGGTATTAGTGTATAAGGGTATTATATTATGGTATAAGCGCATTAGGGTATTAGGGTATTATATTAGGGTATTATATAATAGGTGTCAGTGTATTATATGAGGACATTAGGGTATTATATTAGAGTATTATATGAGGGAATCCGTATATTTGCATCTCACACAATATAGGTATTAGAGTTTTATATGATGATATTATAAATGAAGGGTGTTAGGGTATTAGTGTATGAGGGTATTATATTATGAAATAATATTGGTGTATTATTGTATTATGGTATTACATTATGGTATTATATAAGGGTGTTAGAGTATTAGAGTATGAGGGTATTATATTATGGTGTTATTGTATTATATTCGTGTATTAGATTAGGGTATTATGGTATTGTGGTATTAGGGTATTATTGTATTATATTATTATATGAGGGTATTATATTATGGCATTAGGGCATTAGGGTATTAGGGTATTA
>DTVI01000336.1 GCA_012963655.1 Sulfurimonas sp. | reverse complement strand
ATGGACAAAGGTGGCAGCCCTTTATTAAAGCTAGTTATTTCTTCGGATAATTGGAGCAAAGTCATTAAATCTCTCCCTGAATCCGACCAGTTGATAGTAAAGGATCAGTGGTTTTCAATTTTCAAAGAGGATGTAGTAGAGATTCAAAAATTTCTCAAGAAAATGAACATCAGTGAATTAGGAAAAATTTCTCTGCGCCATGCATTGGATTTGTCACTTTCAGGATTCGATTTTCTGAATGTCACTGAATCTGAAGTCACAGAAGATTCTGAAGATTTGAAATTTTTATTTACCGGAACAGAATCAACTCTCAACGATGCCGGTTTTAAAGCAAATCTTTATCATTATCAGCAGAAGGGTGTAGCATGGCTCAATAGCATAGCCAATGAAGGTCTTGGTTGTATTCTGGCTGATGAAATGGGACTTGGAAAAACTGTTCAGATAATAGCTTTACTGACAATTTTTAAACAAAAATGGGGTCTTCCCGCCCTTGTAGTTGCCAGATCAACGATACTTGAAAACTGGAGGAGGGAATTTAAAAAATTTAATGAAAATATGAATGTCCTCATTCACAGAGGACCAAAAAGAACAGGATTTCCTTCAAAGATAAAAAAATACGATGTCATCGTCACTACCTATGATACTGCTGTAATAGATCAGGGGCTCTTCGGAACGATTGAATGGGGATTTATTATTTTGGATGAAGCGCAAGACATAAAAAATCCTGAGACGGACAGAGCTATTGCTGTAAAGTCGTTTAAACGCAGGATATCTGTTGCAGTCACAGGTACTCCGGTAGAGAACAGACTCCTTGATCTATGGTCAATTATGGATTTTGCAAACCCGGATCTACTCGGGTCCCGTAAGACTTTTGAAACCAACTTTGTTGATTCTGAACAGAGCGCTATCGAGATTGAAAGAGTTGTTTCGCCCTTGATGCTCAGAAGAAGTATTAATGAAGTTGCGAAAGATTTACCGGAAAAAATAATTGTTCCCCAGGCAATAAATATGAGTGAAAATGAAATAGAGTTCTATGAAGAACTGCGTCAGAAAATTAAAGGGCAATATGGTCGTTCAGCTCCGCTGGTTGCAACCGGGAAACTAAGGCAATTCTGTGTTCATCCTTCTATTCTCAAAGAAGAAATGTTTGAAAATTTTGTTCTGGAAACCGAAAAATATCTGCGCCTGACAGAAATACTTGAAGAGATTGTATCCAGGAAGCAAAAGGTAATTATTTTTACCAGTTATAATGCAATGTCTGATCTGCTGATGAAGCGTA
>DTVI01000335.1 GCA_012963655.1 Sulfurimonas sp. | reverse complement strand
ACTGTTCTTGTTCAATGTAAAAATTTTGTCATGCCAATCTTGTGCAGTTGATTCATACATAGATTTTTCTTTATATGATAAAAATGCTAATGGTCATATTGAAGTTGATGAGTTACAAATTATGTTTATTGTAGGTGGGGGTGAGTTCGCGGCTGGGGATAATGCTAGTACTAGTGTTCATGCGCATCAATTCAGTTTTGATCCACCTCCTTCTCATGATGGTGTTACTATTATGTCATATTCTAATAATGGAACCTATAGTGTTTTTGGAGAAAAGCATGGAACCCATTTTGCGACGATTGGAATTATTGCTCATGAGTTAGGGCATGCAAGATGGGGACTTCCTGACTTATATGACAGAGATGATTCTTCTTTTGGTATAGGATACTTTGGTCTAATGAGCTTTGGTTCTTGGGGAAAAACATTTGAAGATGATTTTGCAGGTGAAACCCCTACACATATTTGTGCTTATGGTAAAGAAGACCTTGGTTGGGGTATTCCCACTCTTATTACCGAATCACAAAATAATATCTTAATGCATGCTAGTCATAATCTCAACCACAATATCATCAAAATCCCAACGAGTGATGACAATATATATACCTTAATAGAAAATCGTTCACCCAAAGGATATGATGCAGGCCTATATACAATGGAAAATACACCTTTTCAAGGGGGTATAGCTATTTGGCACATAGATAAAAACCAAATTACTTTTCAAAATGATGATGAAACACAAAAGCTTGTTGATTTGGTAGAAGCTAATGATCCTGAATTAGATAATGAAATTTCAGGAGGACGAAGAACAAACCTTTTTTCTGCCTCATTTTAGCCCTTTGCAACTGTTACCGTTACAGGCGCTTCGATTAATAATATCTCAGTTGTTGGTTCTGTAGCTGATGAATACATTATGTATTTAGATATAACACAATAGGAAAAAAAATGAAACAAACACTACTTATATTAGTGTTACTAGCCACTACGCTTTTTGGAGTTCCTGCTATGCCTGGAAAACTGACATTTAAACAAAATGATGGTTCTGTTTTTGTTGGGGAACTAAAGGGTGATGAATACTTTTACTGGATTGAAACAGAAGATGGATATATAGTAAAATATAATAAAAATAGTAAAGAGTATGACCAAATATTGGAGACCAGCAAAATAATATCAAATATAAAAACACTTAAAGAAAACCTTCTTAAGAAAGTTAATATAAGACCTATGGTAAAAAAAAAAAAATTAACCATTTCTTTATCAATTATAAAAATTATAACTACAA
>DTVI01000334.1 GCA_012963655.1 Sulfurimonas sp. | reverse complement strand
ATCACAAGCTATTACTTGGTGGATTTTTACTATCTTATATTAATATAATCAATTTACAGGTGTGAAATTTGAAACTATCTATCTTCAAATCATTTATTTATCTTAATTATTTAAATGCTCAAGTCTTACAATTTTATATAGATATTCTTGTGTTTTCAGTCTTAAGTCTTTGTTCTTTATTTTACCTATAATCAGTATACTTTTATTAGGAAATGAAAAAGGCTTTATTTGGATTGGTATATTGATACTGAGTACACTTCTTTTTATTGGTTTAAAAATCTTTTCTTTTTAGAATTTTATATACCCTGTCTACATCACTAATGTAAGAAAGCTTTGTCATAAGCTATTTTTTTCCTTAGTCTTTGAGTATAAAGGTGTCGTGGACAAATTCAATTCTAAGTTTATAAATACAGATGAGTTTGTTGATAAGGATCTTATGTACATTCATCATGATATGGATGGAGAGGTATTAGAAATCAATAATAATTTTCTAGAAATGGGGGGATATCTTTTAAGTTGTTATTATCTGAAATAAAATTATCCATAATATACTAACTAAACCCGAAAGACCTATACTCAAACCACTCATTGCCCCACAAACATTATCTATTTCATAAGCCTTAGCTGTTCCTACTGCATGTGAGGTCGTTCCTAATGCTACGCCCTTAGCAATAGAACTTTTAATTCCAAGTACTTTAAATACTAAGGGTGCAATAATAGAGCCAAAAATACCTGTAATGACAATGCTTAGCACCGATAAACCAATTATCCCTTCAAGCATATGTGAAGCAGAAATACCAATAGGCGTTGTCATAGACTTGGGTAACAGTGAATGCATAAAAAGTTCATTAAGACCAAAGACCCTTACTAAAATAAAAATAGAAATAAGAGAAGATAGTGAACCAAGTATGGTGCCTGAAAAGATAGCCACCTTATGACGAAGAAGTTCTTCCTTATGTTCATAAAGAGGAAGAGCTAAAACAACGGTGATAGGACCTAAAAAAAGGTGAATGATATCTGCGCCTTTTTTATAAGCCTCATAAGGGATATGAAGACTTTGCAAAAGAGTTATGATAAGAACAACAGAAAAGAGTAAGGGGTTAATGAAAGAAAGACTTTTAAAGCCTCTGAGCCACCAAAATATGCTTCCACAACCAAGGCTTAGTAAAAAGCCAAATACAGGGCTAAAGACAAGCTCAGACATCTTCAGCCTTTTTAACAAAGTAATCCACCAGTAAGGATATAAAAGAAAGCATAAAGACAGTGGATATAACAAGGATAATACTAATAAGGAGGAGATAATCCTCAATAAGATGATAAGAACTCATAAGAGAAACTCCTGCAGGAATGAAAAACAAGGCCATGTATTTTAAAAAGAAGTCAGATACAATTTTAATATCTGATGGTTTTACAATGTTTAGGCTAAGTGCCAAAAAAAGGACAATCATGCCAAGTATAGAACCTGGAAATTCAAAGGGCAAGATATAAGAAATACCTTCTCCTAGGAGATAAAAAAAAAGGATGATAGAAAATTGTTTTAGATAAAGCATTTTTTATTAAAGGGAGATTTCTTTAAAGTCGCTTCGAGTGTTTATAATAGGAAGATTAGAAGCTGAACGTAAAGAATAAACAAAAGATATTTTTGTTTTATCTGTTTCATTTTGGTGAGCATAATGTAAGGTCTTAGAATGAAATAAGACGATATCTCCTTTTGAAAGATTATAATGCACACGTTTAGAAGTTATTGTTTTATTCTTTTCTAAATCATCTCTAAAAGTAGCTCTTTTATCAAACTGTTCAGGTGTAAAGTTCATCTTATGTGAACCCGGAATAAATTCTAAAAGCCCATTTTCAAGAAATTCATCTCCTAAACTAAGCCAAACAGAAAGAAGCTCATCATTTTCATAATGCCAGTAGCGAATATCTTGATGCCAGGTAGTGATAGAACTTTTTTGAGGAAGTTTCGTCATTATAGAATTATGATGTGCCAAAAGAAGTTTAGGACTTTTTCCCAGAAGTTGTTCCAAGATAGGAAGTATTTCTTTGTTTCTCATCCACTCTTTAAAGATATTTTCTCTCTGATACACCTGACGAAGACGACGTATAGTAGAACTCCCTGTACCTGAGCGAAGGTATTCTTCTTCACTTTCAATAGGCTCAACCTTGTTATCAAGGTGTTCTTGAGCCTTTAAAAGTATGGCATCACAAAGATTAGGGTCTGCAAAGCCTTTGAGTAATAAAAATCCGTTTGTATTAAATTCGGTTTGTTGTTCTTGTGAAAGTTTCATGATGGGGAATAATATCACTTATGTCCTGAATATTTAGAACTCTTAATGTACAATACATAAAAAAGAAATATTATGAGCATTTTTAAAGAGATACTACCCGGAGATGATATAAAAGAAGTCATAAAAGCAGCCTTTGATGCAGACTTGGATGTTAAGGGTGAATGGGGTTATTCTAAAGAACTTGCAAGTATTATCCAAGATGATGAACATATTAAAGAAATTGAGCATACCTTAGCGACTATGCGCGCGTATATAGAGATGAATATGACCCTTGAAAAAGTTGAACGTTATGGAAGTATCAACTTAAATGAAAAAGATAGAGTGAAGGATGGTTCTTTTCATAAGGTAACTTACGAAATATCTGCAATGAAAGAAGATGAATATGCAGGTTTCATTGATGAATACAAGAAAGGTCATTCAAAACCTGAATTTGATATCTCAGACCATTTCAAAAGACGTAAAGAATCTACGCTAATTAGAGAAGTTACGCATTGGTTTGATGTTCTTAATAATCCTTCATAGACCTAGCAATATCACGCTTCATATCCTTAGCCTTTAAGTCTGCTCTTTTGTCATGAAGTTGTTTACCTTTTGCGGTGGCTATTTGTGCCTTCACAAGGTTTTTATGATTGAAGTATAGGCTTAAACACACCATCGTCATACCATCTCTATCAACGGCTCTTGCAAACTTTGCTAATTGTTTTTTATGTAGTAAAAGCTTTCTAATACGTCTTTCATCATGTTTATAATAAGCATGAGTGGTATCTAAAATCCCAATATGAGAGTTCATTAAAAAGAGTTCTCCCTTAATAAAACGAACATATGACTCTTTAATCTGAGCACGTCCAGCTCTAAGGGCTTTTACTTCGCTTCCTTGTAGCTCTATTCCTACTTCCAGCTTTTCTTCTATACTAAAGTTGTGGTAGGCTTTTTTATTTTTTGCTATGGTTTCACCCAAAATAGGTTCCTATTAATTTTATTTTATCCACGAGAATCATGCCTAAGGGCATAATATTTTTAGGTGGCATATCTTTTCTAATGTTTTAATTCTTTTAGTCTAAAAAAACTGCTTCCGCTTCCTGAAAAAAACCAACCTTTTTTATAAGAGTTTTTCAACTCAGGATATAAGTGCAAGGCAGGTTCAAATAAGTCATTAGCCTTTGAAACACTGTATTCTTGTAAAATATCTTTTGATGAGTGTACACTTAGTCTTGCATATTCATCATCTGACAATTCTTTATAAAAATGCTCTCTAAAGGCTTGATATACCTTTGGGGTACTTCCTAAGATATTAGGCGTAATTACTTCAAGTTCTAATGGGGCTTCATCAAATTTTTCTACGATTTCCCCTATACCTGAGACATTGGCAGAACTATAATCATAAATAAAAAATGCAACATCAGCACCTATTTTTGAACCTAGTTTGGCTAGTTCTTTTAGACTAAGTCCTAAATCTAAGGTGTTGTTACACATTTTTAAAAAACATGCTGCATCTGAAGAACCTCCCCCTAATCCTGCGAAAGAAGGGATGTTCTTTTCGACTTTTATAGCATAAGTGTCAATAAGCTTTACTAAGGCATCTGAATGTGTTTCTTCTAAAAGTACTTCATACGCCTTATAAATAGTATTTTGTTTTGTCTCACAAGAGAAGTTACCTTTTAAGACAAATCCAGGTTCTGTTTTTGCTTCAAAACTTAACTCATCATATAAATGTGTTAACTTCATAAAACGAGAAAAAAGTTCATGATAATTATCACGTTTACCTGTGATTTTTAAAAAAATATTTACTTTAGCAAAGGCTTTATATTTTTTCAAATTACTTACTTTTTTGATTTATATTAATTTGAAACATCACTTCGTGACCACCATGGTTTGTTTTCATTTATAAGATTATTTTTTAAAAGCACTCATAAAGTCTTGAAGATCGCCTAATTGTTCATTTGTATTTGAAGACTGCTTATTATAATCAGCAACCGCGTCTTTTAACTCTTGTCTTAGGATAGTTACATCAGACGGTGCTTCTATCCCAAGTTTAACCGAGCCTTTTTCTATGCCCATGATTTTAATTTTAATATTATCACCAAGCCAGATGGCTTCTTCGAGTTTACGTGAAAGAATTAGCATAATGAGACCTTATTTAATAAATATGAAACTTTTTGATCTTTTATCTCGATAACAGCGGCAAGTTTTTCATCATGTAGGAGGTAAACACCTTCTTCATCAATACTTAAATCTTGTAAAGCAATTTTCTTGCCAAGCCATACATCTTCTATATCTCCACTAAACTTTATGCGTTTCATTGTTAGTGCGTCAAGGGGAGAGACAGACTCTTCATTATTATAGCTAAAGCTTCCTTCTCTTAATCTCTCTAATGCACTAAGTGAACCATCTACGCCTAACTGCTCTGCTATCATCCTACCTAAAGAGCGGATATATGTCCCTTCGCTTACAGTGGCTTCAAAGGTGACAAAAGGATGGCAATAATGAATAAGTTTGATATCATAAATTGTAGAATTTATTTTATTTAAAACAACTTCTTTACCTGCTCTTGCAAGGTCATAAGCGCGAACACCATTAATTCTTTTGGCTGAAAAAATAGGAGGTTCATACTCAAGCTCACCCTTAAGACCTTGTAAAATTTCAATTATTTGTTCTTCTTTAAAAGCTTCAATAATCAAAGGGTTTGTTACTTGCTCTATGTCTAAGGTGTCAGAAGCAGCTCCCAACCATAAGGTTGCTCTATAAGACTTAGGTGCTTTGTCTAAGAAGCGAAAAAAACGAGTAAAGTTTCCAAAAGCAACGATTAAACATCCCTTTGCAAAGGGATCAAGGGTTCCAGAATATCCTGCCTTTTTAACATTATACTTACGTTTTAAACGACTTAAAAACTGGTTAGAACTTAGCCCTGTTGGTTTGTATGCTACGAATAATCTATTCAAAACTAGCCTTGGCGATTTTGCTCGCAAAAAGTTTATTCATAAAACTAGCCTTGGCGATT
>DTVI01000333.1 GCA_012963655.1 Sulfurimonas sp. | reverse complement strand
ACCAAAACCAGCCCTGCCTTTAGCCGTTAAAACTGCAAATCCTAAACTATATAAAGCTAGAGGCACCCAGGGTAGCATTTGTTGTAATACGGGAGTAAAGCCCTTCCTGAAAAGGGTCCAAAACATAAATAAAATGTAATATCCAAAAACGAGACAACCAAACTTTCCAATCAACTCTGCATGTGAAAGTTCCCAGGTAAAAAACCCTCCTAATACAACAAAAAAATAAGTGCTCATATAGGAAAATAAACTACCTCCAAGCTTTGGTAGACCAGTTTGTACTTGATATCCCCTGAAATAAAAAACCGCGATCAATGCAGTTATTCCAACCCAGAGACATCCATTAAAAATTTTCTTTTCCTTTCCTTTAGACAATAGAATTACGGAGGGAAAGAATGCTCCCCATATGAGCAGACCCTGTCCTGATGAAAAACTGGTGATCGTACAAAGTAAACCTCCTGCTAATACCCTTATTACACTTATATGATCGGATTGATGAATGACAAAAACAGCTAATAGGAAACAAAAATTGATAAAAAACCAGGGGAGCTGAAAACCAGATAACCAGTTCCCGTGTTGGTTAATTGAAAAAATCAAGAAACTGGTTAATCCCAATGGAAGCAATTGTTGCTTAAAGTCAGCAGAATTGTTTTTTTGAATTAAAACAATGAAAATGAAAGAAGCCAATGCTAAAAGCAGGTTTATTCCCAGTATGGTTTCAGTTTTCCATTGTCCCAATAGTGCCAAAATCGAAAATATTATTTTAGGAAAGAAAATGCGGTGCTCGTTGTGTTGAGCAAAAAACAGGTTGAAAGATATGTTACCATTTTGGATCGTTTCAAATAATTTGGGTAGTTCCCATTCGTCCCACATAGGAACAGGAACCATCAATTGAGCAACAAACCAGATAAGGAAAAAAAAAGGTAAGAGAGTAATAAAAATTGCTGGAAAAAATTTCATTTTTTTTACAATTGGTTTTTTTCTATGTCTTATTTTTTTCTAAAGCAACGGCAAACCACTCTCCCCATTGATTTCCAGCGTCTTGAAACTCAACATAAATTTCTGAGACATTGTTAAAAATTTCAGACCCGTATTGAATATCCAACTTAAAGTACTTCCAACCTAAAACTTCAGAAAAAGTCATTGGTTCAAAAATTAGTCGGCCTTCCTCATCTTTAATATTAATTTTAAGGTTTTTTGTTACTGGTCCTGTAGTTATTGTGAAAACCAGATTTTCCAACTCCTTTCTTGTGACAGGGCCTATTCGTAAAACCCCTACATAGGAAT
>DTVI01000332.1:375-1287 GCA_012963655.1 Sulfurimonas sp. | reverse complement strand
CCACGGTACTCTTTGGATCCGTAGCTGGCCCCCTTTTCTTTGATGAAGTTATTGACTGGCCTGTAGTGGAGGCAAACTCCGTGGAAAAGGAAGACCTCGCAACAGTGATCAAAAGTCTTCTCGATTCATCTTTTACTCTGCGCCAGGAAGTGCTCAAGGTCTTGTCAATACAAAGTAGTGCTGTTGATTGCTTTACAGTATGTGACGCATTGGAAGGGAATGGTCATGAGAATATTTTTGAACCTGCAGTTGAGCGAGCCCTCTGTGATCTCAAACCACTACTGAGTGTGGAAAGAGAAGCCGAAACCCGTATTAGGAAGTGGCAACTCTATAGCTCCAAAGTAGGCGAAACGCTTAAAGAGATGGAGAATTTGTGAAACTCGATGAATTTTCAAGTCAACTGGAAGAAGCAGAAAAGTCTGAGTACGAATCGCTTGTCTCAGAAGCACAGACTGAAGGTGCAGATCCCAAGACGATTCGAGGCAAGCTGGCACGCCTCGCCAGTTCCGTTTTGAAGAGACTCGGCGAACAGCCCAACCCAGGACCAATTATTGGAGAGTTCTCCAAGGCTTATTTTACTATGCCCAAAAAGCAGGAAGCATTGCCTTTTGATGAGTTATGCAGAAGATTCCCCTATCCTTTGGGCTATGAGCTTAAAAGATTCCTTGACCAAAAGAAACTGTTTGATTCCGGAGAAAACGCCCCCCAGTATGCGTATGACTGCTGTGCAGTCATGGGTCTTCTGGTCCGTTTGGCAGCAACTATTGGAATTCAAGAGTACGTTAAAACCATCGGTGGAAAAGATGCTGGTCTTAACCGGGAAATCATAGAGACCCTTAGAGCACCTGCCGATGGCAGTTGGTTGGCACTTGCCAGAAATTTGGCCAGGCGGCTCTCCAAAGAAAAAAATCC
>DTVI01000332.1:0-324 GCA_012963655.1 Sulfurimonas sp. | reverse complement strand
TACAGGGCAGTAAGGGCAGTACCACACCAGCTCAGGCATTAGAGAAACTAGTGAGCTTCCGTAACCGACTAATCCACGGCGATAGGTCTGCAAAGAATGATTTGAAAGATGTAGTGGTATTACTTTTAACCTCGATAAGGGGTTTTGGTTTTCTTGCCGAATTCGACCTTCTGGTTAGACAAGACGAAGGAGGTTTTAAACTCAATGGACTCCTACCAGAGAAAATTCAAAAAGTAAATCCAGCTCTACCTACCAATCAACCCTGCCTTGTTTCACAAAAAAATCCTAAGGATTTTCTGTCACTTTCTCCTTTACTTCATTTCC
>DTVI01000331.1 GCA_012963655.1 Sulfurimonas sp. | reverse complement strand
ACTAATTGCAGGATTAATCTTTAAGGCCATCTCTAATCCTAAGATTATGACACTAAACAATCAACCTGCCCTTATTAGTGTTGGTTCAGAGTTTTTTTATAAAATATCACAAACACAAAACCAACAAGGTTCAGGTGGAGGCGTTGCTAACACCTTACAAAATGATAGTGTTCAGTCTGTTTTTGCGGGTGTTTTATTAGATATAACACCAGAAATAGATGATGAAGGAAGAGTGACCTTAAAGATTAATCCTGCAATTAGTGACACCATTATTCCTGTTGCCCCATCAGATGGTGTTACAGGTACAGATCAATTAGGTAGAACTTTACCGCCGGACTTAAAGCGTCAGCAGTTATCTGCTGTTGTTACTGTACAAGATGGAGAAAGAGTTATCTTAGGTGGACTTATTCAATCTAAAGATAGTATCAATGAAAACAAGGTTCCTTTATTAGGAGACATACCTATTATTGGTTGGTTATTTAAGTATGAAGAAAAAGTCAATACTATTGAAGAACTTGTAATCGTAATTGAACCACATATTATCAAAAATGGTAAACAAACTATTTCATTAAGCGACCTTGGGTATTCTGGTCTAAATGAAGATCAACTTGATTCACAAGCCTTTATTCGTTCTGAGAACCAAGAAGAATTAGAAGAACTTGATGCTAAAAATGCAGAGTTAGAAGCAGAACAAAAAGAACGTGGTGATGAATTAGCTGAGGACAATGCTGATACTGCTCAAAAAGACTTAGAATTCGAAACTGAGTAGATGAAAAGTAGTTTTTATCTTAATTCAAAAGAGGTTTTCCTCGATATTGTAGACGCAAAAGAGTATGTTCAACTCGACCGCGTCTCAAGCCTTTATCATTCACTCAAAGATTCTGTTAAAAAACCCCTTAAAATGATCTTGTTATATGGTAAGCCTGGTACAGGTAAGAGCATGATGCTCAATAAGCTTTATGAAGACCTACGAGAGCAACAAAAGGTAGTGATGTATCATACACCTCTTGTTGATGAAACAGAATTCTTAAAGTCCTTAGCTAGAGATATTTATGGAGTACGTCCCTTTGATGAGCTTAACTTCACACAGTTTAATGAGTTGTCTCAGCATTATGAGTTTGATAATACTCCTATCGTTTTACTTGATGAGGCCCAGTTATATTCTAGTTCCTTAATGGAAAAGATACGTCTTATTTCTGATGCTAGAAAAATAAAGTTTGTTATTACCTTACATAAGACAGATAAAGAAGATATTATTGCTAAAGAACACTTTGAACAAATTGTGGAGCT
>DTVI01000330.1 GCA_012963655.1 Sulfurimonas sp. | reverse complement strand
TAACGATATTGTTTATCATCCCTACGATGATATTAGCGAATACAAGTATAGGTAAAATTACAGCGCTTAAGGGGATAGCTGAGATACGACAAGGTACAAATGTAAAAAGTGCTCAATTAGGTTCTGAATTAGTTAGACATGATAATATTATTACAAAAGAAAAAACAAAAGTACAAGTTATTTTTGAAGATGAGACTATTATCACTATAGGTGAGAATAGTCATTTTTCTATTGATGAGTATATTACAGATGGAAGTGATTCTGAAGTGAAATTATCCTTATTTAAAGGGGCAATGCGTGCTATTACAGGGAAGATAGGGCAGGCGAATCCAGGAAAGTTTAAAGTGAAGACAAAGACAGCAACTATTGGTATTCGTGGAACAAATTTTGTTGTTGTTTCATCACTAGAATCTGATATGGTAGCATGTACTTTAGGTGCAATTACTGTCCAAGGGACGGGTTCTTTAGTTACTGTTCCTAGTGGATTTATGACTAATATTAATAAGGGTGGTGAAGTTCAAAGCATTACAGCGTTTACTTCAGCTGAATTAGGAAGCATACTTGATGGAGCCTTTGGTAAAAAGGAGACTACAGATGAATCTGAGAAGACAGAAGAAAGTGATGCAATCAGTGAAAGTGATACAGAAGAAGAAAGTAGTACAGAAGAAGAAAGCGAGAAAGAAACGAATATAGAGGTTAAAGACACATTAGCAATAGATACGACAACCGTAGAAGCTGTGTCAATTATTGAAGAGAATATAGGTACTGCTGTTGAAGATACCGCTCTAGCTATTACAGAAACGCTTAGAAATATTGCTCCCTTATATTATAAGGGAATGTCAAGATATGTTTTTTATGATGATGTCGGTAAAACGGGTGGTCTTGGTATAAATCAGAGGATAGAATATGGGGCTGATATTACAACTGGTAATTTTACAGATGACTCTTATATATTAGCTGACTCTGGAGCTGGAGGAATTCAGGTACTTGCTCAATTTGATCCCACTACGGGTACGTTGACTTCTGGTACAGACTTTCAAGGGTCAGTACTTCCTTTCTCTATAACTGAACCTGACCCGATTAACACAGGAGCTACAAATACGTATACGCTAGATGAAGCGTTAGCTAGTAAGAATTGGGTTCGTACTCAGGCGGATATAGACCCAAATGATAATGTTACTTGGGGACAATGGAACCTTCCTGTAAATGTAAGTACAAGTGATGGAGGGAGTACTTCTTTCCTTTCAAAACAAAACTGGCATGGTTATTTTATTTCTGGTATTGCTACTGATG
>DTVI01000329.1 GCA_012963655.1 Sulfurimonas sp. | reverse complement strand
ATTCCACTATGAATGAACATTCATTCTGTGTTATCTTTTATTGCTTGTCCTCCTACTCCATAAGCTTTCCCGGCTTAAAGCAAGCAATGAATTTTACTCTGTGGCTTTGTTATCCCCCTTAATACAAAGCCATTAGATAGAACAATATTTTAGATTAAAGTATTTTTGTGTCTATATATTTATAAAAAGGTCTTAAATGAAAAAAAGTGATACATTCCATTTAAATCTTCCCTCATTTAGTATTTCTGTTCGTACATTATTTTCAGGATACTTACTTGTTATGGGAATTGGTTTCTTAATGGCTGGTGCACAAATACTGCTTACACATGGTATGGCAGACGGAAAACTAGGCGTATCTGTTGACGATATTGTTTACAGTTATCATGGAAATAGAAACAGCAGTAAGCTTGAGTCTAAACTTAAGGGTTCTATGAAAGATAAGGCCAACGCCTTAGATAGAATGATTCTTATTAAATGGGCCAGAGAAGGTGCTAAAGAAGAAGAATGGAAGAAGGTTCAACCTGTATTTGAAGGAAACTGTATTCAATGTCATAGCACGATTCCGGGTCTTCCTACCTTTGGTGATTATGAGAGTTCAGCAGAAGTTGCTAAAACAGATATGGGTGCAAGTATTGATTCCTTAACAAGGGTTTCACATATCCATCTCTTTGGAATCGCCTTTATCTTTATTTTTGTGGGCTTTATCTTTAGCTTTGCGGTTGGATTATCTCAAAAGACTAAGGCAGTTATTATAGCTATACCCTTTATATTTTTAATAGTTGACATCTTTTCATGGTGGATTACAAAGTCTTATCCTGGATTTGCTTGGTTTACTATTATTGGTGGATTTGGATATATCTTTGCCTTTGCAATAATGATAGCAACCTCAATGTATCAGATGTGGGTACTACCTTATAATGGAAAGGTATATACCTCAAATGAATGGGATGACTCTCAGTAAAAACACTTTACTCAGATTCACCTAAACATTTTCATTAGAGCCCATATTAACTTTCATCTTAACTCTTGGGATAAAGAAAATACTAGTGAAAATATAAAAAACTCCTCGTTTTTTAGGGCAACTTATATATAGTATAGAGCTTTTGCTAAAACACATTAGCAATAAGCTCTATACTAAACCATGCTTCCCCCTTTCTTTATCTACCTAAACTTTTCAACTTATTTAAATCATCTAATCTCTGCCCCTTTTATCTTAGCCCTATAATGAACCCATTTTCAAGACCAGTAAACGTGGTTTATTAGTCATAAAAATAGGATATGTTATAATATTTT
>DTVI01000328.1 GCA_012963655.1 Sulfurimonas sp. | reverse complement strand
CAATGGGAAGGAACCTCTTTTCACCAAAGAAAGTCTCGAGGCCTTGGCCCTCAATAAAAAAATCTCTCATAAAAAAGCGCAACAGGAATTAGGATTCTTTCCCAGAGAACTTACAATCACAGTTAGGGATACCTATGGTTGGTTTCTTAAAGAAGAATTTCTGAGATCAAATCCGAAGGCAGATAAACTTATGGAGATTTTCGATATTTGACCTCCATATCTTCTACCCTTACTCTTTTATTTCAAGTCGCATAGCGGTCTTTAATATAGGTCACTTTCTGGTTCATTAAAGTGAAAGTCAGGTAAGAGTCATCTATTTTATTGAGGGAGAGGGATGGGCCTGTGGGAGCGTTTTAGGGATAGGGACAGAGTACTTACCAGCATAATAAGACCTAAGAAAAGCCAAGAGTGAACCAGGGAATAAGTGTCTGTGATATGGCCAATGAGGAAAGTAAGGATAATGTTGAAAAGAAGGGCGATAAGGTCGAAGAATCCGGTTATTCTTCCGGCCATTTCGTTAGGCACTTTTTTCATTAAGAGGGTCATTCTTTCAATGCGTATACAGCTGTGGCAACAAGCGAAGAGAAATAAACAGCCATAGGTGACCCCAACGTTTTGACATATCCCGATAAGAAGAGTCGCAAAGGTGTACGCCATAAAGAGCACCAGGATCATAAATGTTTCCCCTAAAGACTTTTTAAGCTTGGGACCAAGCCAGGCCGATGAAATCGCCCCAGCGCCGTAAGGGATAGACAAAAAGGCAAAAGCACCACCTTCGAGTCCTAAAAAGGCCTTAAAGTGGATGGGGTAGAGGACATTTTGAACGACAACCAAAATAAAGGGGATCATGGTTAAAAAAGAAAAGGTGGTAAAGGCCTTGTTTTGGGAGAGGAAGGAAAAGACCGCCTTTGGGCCATCCCAAATGGTTGTTTTTTTCTGGGTGAACGTCTGGGTTGTTTTTAATTTGAGAATCAAAAGACCCCCGACGAGGTAGCTTAAACAGTCGAGAAGAAGGATGGAGGTAAAATTTCCATAGGCCAGGAGAAGACCGCCTAAACCACCAGCAAGGAAGGTAATGAATTGTCTGGCGACTTCTAAACATCGGTTGAGGTCGCCATAATCATCCGGAGAAAAAAGATCTTTACTTAATACCGTTCTTGTCGTTTGGTCGCCGGCCCTTATCGTTCCCGATAAAATGCCTGTTGTGAAAAGGAGAAAGGGGGTTACTCCCTCTGTGAGACCCCATATCCAAAGAGTGAATTGTCCGACGGCGCCGGTAAAAAAAAGGATAGCAT
>DTVI01000327.1 GCA_012963655.1 Sulfurimonas sp. | reverse complement strand
TCAAAAAACATATCTCTGTTACTTCTAAAGTTATCAACTAAGGTGGTAAAACAACCACCGAGCTCTCTCACTGTCTCAATATTTGGTTCTATATAAATCTTATTTCCCTTTTTTTCCATTGTTACGATATTCGCTTCTCTTAACTCTTTTAAGTGCTTAGAAATAGTGGGTAAAGAAAAGTTGAAATGCTCAGCTATGGTACTTACGCAGGTTGTATGGGAAGACGTGTCAATATTAGGATCTTTTTTATCAATAGAACACGTATATCCCCCTGTAAAAATATTTTTGAAAATTAAAAATCGTGTTTCATTCCCTAAGGCCTTGAATATTTTGATCTTTTGTTGCATGTCTAGCATTTCTGTCCCTGACTTTATAATAAAAAGATTATACCATATCGTTAACTATTTAGTTATATGCCTAAATAGGCATATAGTGATAAATAAAAAAAGGAAATAAAATATTACAGTGGTTTATGAAGTTAATAATGAATAAAAAAAGATTGTTTGAGATGATGACATACAAGGTGACAAGCACTAAAGATATAGAGGCAGTTGTTGAAGAGTTTGCACCTGCCTGTGAAAAATATAAGTTTGCACTTTTAAAAGAATATATATATCACGAAGCAGTAGCTTCAAAAGGTTTTCCAATAGACCGTAAGGTATATATGTATGAGATATATCAGGCAAAGGTTGCGGCTTGGAGCAAAATAAGTCGTGGCGGGCTGGGAGAGATTTTTCTTTAGTAAAGTTAGAACTAATGGGGCCTTCTTAATCAAAATAAGAATAAAAGCACTAAATCAGCCCCTTTGTGATAAAATCGCAATATGAAAAACAGACGCCATGATTATATTACCATTGCTAAAGAAACACTTCAAATTGAGGCAGATGCATTACTTAATGCAGAAGCACGTATTTCAGATGAAATGAATGAGGCAGTAGAATGTCTTTTAAAGTGTCGTGGTAAGCTTATTATTACAGGTGTTGGTAAGTCTGGTCTTATTGGGGCTAAGATGGCAGCAACATTTGCATCTACGGGAACCCCATCTTTCTTCTTACATCCAACAGAAGCCTTGCATGGTGACCTTGGAATGATAGGTTCAGATGATATTGTCTTAGCAATTTCTTATAGCGGTGAGAGTGGTGAACTATCAGCTATTCTTCCTCATATTAAGCGTTTCAATATCCCTCTTATTGGTATGACGCGAAGTAAGACCTCTTCTTTAGGGAAGTTTGCAGACATTGTCTTAGGGATAGAAATTGCCAAAGAAGCTTGTCCCTTAGGCATAGCGCCAACATCTTCAACAACGTTGACCTTAGCGCTTGGTGATGCACTTGCTATTTGTATGATGCATGCACGAGACTTTCAAAAAGAAGATTTTGCTTCTTTTCATCCTGGGGGCGCATTAGGAAGACAACTTTTTGTAAAAGTATCTGACTTAATGAGAGAAGAACAACTACCCTTTGTTACAAATGACACACTTGTAAAAGAAGCTATTTTGAGCATTAGTGAAGGACGCTTAGGCACGGCACTTTTGGTAGATGAAGATAAAAAACTCTTAGGTCTAATCTCAGATGGAGATATTCGTAGAGCACTCTTAGAAGATGGATTTTCTTTAGATGAGAAAATTTCTAAATATGCTACACTAAACCCAATGACAATAAAAGATGAAACAATGCTAGCTTCAGATGCGCTTGTTTTAATAGAAAAAAAGAAAATACAACTGATGGTTGTAACAGATGAAAACAACAGTGTAAAGGGTGTCTTGCATATCCATAAACTGATAGAAGAAGGTATAAAATAATGAGACTAAATAAGTTCATTGCCCACCATTCAACGTACTCACGTAGAGAAGCTGATGCTGCCATTTTAAAAGGCGCAGTAAAGATTAAGGGCAAGGTCGAGATGAATCCTGCTACTGATGTAGATGAACGTCATGGTGAAGTGCATGTTCATGGTAAAAAGGTATCTCCTAAAGATATTATTACGGTTATTGCTTATAATAAGAAAAAGGGTGAACTTGTAACCAAGGATGACCCTAGGGGAAGAACAACAGTTTTTGACACACTTGGACACAAGTTCAGACACTTTATTCCTGTAGGTCGTCTTGATTATGCTTCTGAGGGGCTTTTACTGTTAACAGATTCTTCTGTTGTTGCCACTGTTCTTATGAATTCTGACCTTGAACGTATTTATAAGATTAAGATTAAGGGTAAGGTTACTCAGCCTATGGAAGACGCAATGCGTAGAGGAATTACGGTTTCTGATGCATCTGCGGGTGGACATGAGCTTTCTGAAATTGTTGAAATGAGTTTTTCCCCATTCTCCGCCTATAGAATTGAAAAAAATAATGCAAATTATTCTATCTTAAAGGTAGGTATTACTGAGGGTAAGAACCGTGAACTAAGACGTTTCTTCGCTCACTTTGGCGCTGAAGTTGCTGACCTTAAGCGTATTTCTTATGGTGGGGTTGAGTTAAATAATCTTCCTGATGGAAAGTCACGTTTCCTTACGCGTAGCGAATACACTTCGGTAAGAGAGTATGTTGATTCAGTTACCAAGACAGACGCACAAAGAGAAAACTACAAACTACGTCAAATAGAAAAAGAAGAAAAACAAAAGGCTCAAGAAGCTTCAGATCAGCAAAGACTTAAGGCTTATGAAGATGACAAAGACAAGCTTAAGCGTATAGAAAAAATGAAAAATAAGATTCAAGGCGCACTTGAAGAAGATAAGTCTTGGGATGATTACTACCACGACGATGATGATACCTGAGATTAGGAGTGAATAACTTCACTACAAACCTTAGAAAAACAACATAAAATAGATTACGAAGCACACTAATAAAGATTAGATCAATCCAAAGGAAATAATATGATAAAATTTCAACTAAAGACGGAACACACAACGCAAATGATTAACATCACGAGTGAAGTAAAAGAAGCGGTTATTACTTCAGGTGTTAAAGATGGTATTGTTGTTGTTTTTACCCCACACACAACGGCCTCTGTAACCTTATTTGAAAATATAGATGAAAATCTTAGAAGAGATTATCTTCAACTTTTGAAAGATTATGTTTCTGATAGAGAATTTTTCCATAAGGGTGGAAACGCTCAAGGCCACATAAAGTCAGCGCTTACAGGTGCATCTGTATCCATACCTGTTGTTGATGGCCATCCTATGTTTGGTGAGTGGCAAGGTATTTTCTTTTGTGAATTTGATGGTCCCAGAGTTGCTAGAAACATTATCATCAAAGTAATTAACGGTTAGATGGCCGACTTCACATACTTACTTCGTCCAAAGGTATTTGAAGACTTTGTTGGACAGCCTCATTTAGCTGCGCAAGGGTCTTCTTTACGAAGACTTTTACAAAACCAAGAAATGCCACATGCCTTTTTTTATGGCCCTCCCGGTTGTGGGAAGACTACCCTTGCAAGAATTATTGCATCTGAACTTGATGCTCCTTTTTATGAATTTAATGCAACCTCACTAAAGATAGACCAACTTCGAAAAATCTTTTCTCAATATGAAAACGCCCTTCAAAAGCCTCTTATCTTTATTGATGAAGTTCACCGTCTTGCAAAAAACCAACAAGAGGTTTTGCTTCCTGTTATGGAAAATAACTCTTGTCTTATTATTGGTGCATCAACAGAAAATCCATACTTTTCTTTAACAGCGGCAATGCGTTCACGCTCTATGCTTTTTGAACTTAAGGCGCATACAGATGAAGACTTGAGAGCCTTAGCTAATAGAGCCTGTGATAGAGAAGGCCTTAGTCTAGATGAAGAAGCTATGAAGTATCTTGTAATTTCTTCTAATGGGGACGCTAGGTCTATGTTAAAGCTTCTAGAGTTTGTATCAGTTGATAATAAAGAGATTTCTTTGAAGGACTTAAAGTCTTTAAGACCATACTCTTTAAATGATGGAACGGGTGAAGCCTCGGTGCATTATGACCTTATATCGGCAATGATTAAGTCTATTAGGGGATCTGATCCTGACGCAGCTGTATATTATCTTGCCAGACTAATTGAGGGGGGAGAAAACCCTGCCTTTATTGCTAGACGTTTGGTTATACTCGCTTCAGAAGATGTTGGAAATGCAAATCCTCAAGCCTTGACTCTTTGTACTTCAACGATGACATCTGTGGCGCAGATAGGATATCCTGAGGCTAGAATAATACTTTCACAAGCAGTGATTTATCTCAGTGCTTCACCTAAGTCTAACTCGTGCTACAATGCTATTAATCAGGCTCAAGAGGCCATAAGAGAAGGGCAGATCTTAGAAATACCTAAGACAATTCAGCAAAATAATAAAGATTATTTATATCCGCATAACTTTGGGGGATGGGTAGACCAAGAATATTTAAGTAAGAACTTGCATTTTGTAGAGTTTAAACCTATTGGTTATGAGGCAAAGATGGGTGAATGGCTCCAAAAGATTAGAGAAAATAAGGGAAATAATGAAAGACGTTAAACTAACACAATATAGCCACGGAGCAGGGTGTGGATGTAAGATATCTCCACAGCTACTAGATAAAATCTTAGTAAACTCACGAGGTAATATTTCTTATCCTGACTTACTTGTTGGAAATGACAGTAAGGATGATGCAGCAGCCTTTGACCTTGGAAATGGAACTTCAGTTTTAAGTACAACAGATTTCTTTATGCCTATAGTTGATGATCCTTTTACCTTTGGTCGTATTGCAGCATGTAACGCGATTAGCGATATTTACGCCATGGGAGGAAAGCCTTTAATGGCGATTTCTATCTTTGGTTGGCCTATTAATGTTTTAGATACAGATGTGGCTTCAGAAGTGATTGCTGGTGGACGCGCTGTATGTGAAGAAGCAGGTATTCCTTTAGCAGGTGGACATAGTATTGACTCTCCTGAACCTATTTTTGGACTTGCGGTTACGGGAGTAGTAGATAATAAAGATTTAAAAAGAAATGACACGGCAGAAGTCGATTGTGAAATCTTTTTAACGAAGCCCTTAGGTATTGGTATCTTAACCACTGCTCAAAAAAATAAGGTCATAGAAGAGGGTGATATAAATATCGCCATTGATACTATGTGTACTTTAAATAAGATAGGTGCAAAAATATCTAAACTTGAAGGACTAACAGCCATTACAGATGTGACTGGATTTGGTCTTTTAGGACACTTATCAGAGGTTTGAAGGAAGTAAAATTAGTGCTAAGATTTCTTATGCAGATGTGCCTGTCTTACCTAGGGTTAAACATTATTGGGAAATGGATTGTGTTCCTGGTGGAACCAAGCGTAACTTCGAATCATATGGTCATAAGCTTTCAAAAATGACTCAGCAGCAACAAGATATTTTATGTGATGC
>DTVI01000326.1 GCA_012963655.1 Sulfurimonas sp. | reverse complement strand
GAGGGCCTGAGGTAAACAGCCGTAATTAAAGTCTGAGAACACGAGAAGGTGACATTCAGACACGATTTGCTCGAACCGTTCAAAGACCTGATTTTGCAGATCCAGGTCGATAGAGGTCTGGTGGAGGTAGCTCACTCTAAGAAGCGTCGTCCCATGGGCTCGAAACCGTTGTTTGAGAGTGGTGGGACGAGTGTCGTCGCGGAGCACGTCTGCGGTTACACCACAACTCTCAAGTTCTTCTACTGCATACTGGCGTATCTCGTCGTCGCCCGCCACGCTTAGGTAGTGGACCCGTGCCCCTAACCCAGCGGCATGTGCAGCGACGATTCCTGATCCGCCTAGGAAGCGCTGCACATCAACCGGAGTCACAACGATGGTCGGGTCCTCTTGTGACATGCCCAATGGATCACAAGTCAGATACTCATCAACGATCAGATCACCGATCACGCACACCTGTAGGTTTGGAAACTTGTTAACCGTTGATACAACTTCGATCGGATTGATCTCATGACGAGCGAGAAAGTCGTTTGGAGGATGCGTGACTATCCGATCAGACCCTGTGAAATCCCTATTGATCAGATCAATAGAGGAGAAAACTGCCTCGCCAGAGCTGAAGACAAGTTTTCCTCCATATTTTCTTAGTACTTCAAGCTCAGGGTTCGGAAGATTTTCGTGCTCCTTTCCCTTTACTACGAAATCTGGCCGCAATTGCTCGACTGCACTCTCTACTGATCTATCAATCAACAGAACTTCGTCTACGTAGCTATTCGCACTTACGACTTCGAGACGTAGATCCTGAGGTACATGAGCTTCTGCGCCAAGTAGGGAATCGCTATGCACGCCGACGACCAGGTGTTCGCCTAACTCACGCGCAAATCTGAACAGCCGTAAGTGGCCTGGATGGAGTACGTTGAAAATCCCTGAAACAAAGACCGTTTTCGTTGATGTCATGACGACGAGTCGCCATTGTCTGGATGGTCCATCACGACCAATGGGCGGAACACGCGGCCAGCAGCGAGATCGGCCAACGCCAAGTTGATGTCTTCCAGTGGGTAGCGATGAGTGAGCAGGGGATGCAAGAACTTCATTCGGTCTTTTATCAACTCATAGATCCGCGGTAGGTCCCGATCTGGCTGACAGGCGCCACCCCAACTACCGATAATTCTCTTCCCTCTGATCAAACCATGGGGAGGTAGTTCAATGAGATCCCCATCTGGAGGGTGTGACGCGAACACAAGCGTTCCCCCGTTTCGAAGCAGTTCAAACCCAAGTTCAATGGTGTCAGTATGTCCGGCC
>DTVI01000325.1 GCA_012963655.1 Sulfurimonas sp. | reverse complement strand
AACACTTTCATCCAGAGCACGCCCCAACTGGGATCTCTTGGCGCGTGCCCTATAACTCACCGAAGTGCACCGAGTCCATCTACACGCTCTCCGCAATCAAGTACTGGCCGTGGGTAGCTTGGCGAGCCCACGCGGATTGTTATCAAATTGTCTACGGCAAGTGTCCGCTAGTGTATCATGCCAATGGCACATGTCGCGTGGGCGATGCATGGGACGGGGCGGTGGTTAGGGTAACATTGTCTTTGCCAATGGCGTTGGTTCCGTCACGTGGTTACAACGGGGCGGCTGTGTGCGGGTAAAATGCCAGTGGCGTGCGTCATGTGAGTTGAGCATAGGCATGCGAGCAACTGTGTAATAAGGCAGAAGATGGACTGACCCCGATTGAGACGGCCAAGGGCATGGCGAGTACTCCGAAAACTCCTCCAACGAAGCGCAAGGCTGAACCGCCGAGTGATGCACCGTCTCAGAAGATCATTAAGGATCGCATTGTTGAGTTGGAGAGGCGGAACAAGGAGCTTGAGTCCGACTGTAAGATGCTTGAAAAATGGGCAAATAAAGAGGTGGATTGGTGGAAATCCGCCTACGAGGGGACGGTCGCTGACCGCGACTACTTCAAGCAATACGCTGAAACACAGTGGTCAGAAGAGCGGCGACGCCAGAAGGTCAAGGATGACCACGCAGGCCGAGGCCCAGGAGGCGCAATCCAAGCGCTGGCTCGGATCTGCCGTAAGTTGCATGATACCGACTTCGAGGATGCCCAGAAGTGCGCAATTATGGAGCTGAAGGCGAGGGCCCCATCAACTTCTTCTGATGGTGGAAAAAGTGGCACGAAGGGCACCAGGCACGAGGACATGATCTGGAAGTGCTGGGACCTTTTGAAGACACACCCGATGCCATCTTGCCACAGGCTACTGACTGTGTGGACCACAACATTAGAGTTTAACGAACTAGATAATGCCATAGGCTACTGACTGTGTGGACCACAACATCAGAGTTTAACGAACTATATAATGCCAGTGGCTAGACAATGTAACATGTTCAAGTGATGCCATGGGCGCGCTAATCCGCTGGTCCATTGTGTGGTGTTGTGTGGTGTTGTGGTGTAGTGTGGTGTGCGTGGTGAATTGAGTGACACAGTTTAGCAAATTCTTTTCAGATTTGACTCCTGGGACTGGCAGTCCGGAATTACACTCGTGTTATAAAACTTGTGACGATTATTTCGACGGGGGTTGCATTCAGTCATTCATTCATTAGTTCATGCATTCATTCATTTATTCATTCATGTCAGTCATTCAGTTCA
>DTVI01000324.1 GCA_012963655.1 Sulfurimonas sp. | reverse complement strand
GCTTTGATGCAGGAAGATACCCACATCCACTTAGAAGAACTAAGAGTAAAAAAGTGTATATGTGGATGTGATTGTTCCTCTTCAAGATCCTGAAAATGCTGTTATTATTAAAGATGCTACACGAAGAGCTGTCATAACTAGGTTCCATTCCTCTATGGTGTCTAAAGATATGGCTAAAACAATTTTAGTTGTAGAAATGTCTAATATAGGTTTTACGCCCTTACAATATGATGCGAATGGATATATAATTGTCTACCGTACTGTTGTAAGCATTAAAATTACACGAAGTAGTTTAGGTGAAGGTAAGTCTTATATCTCAAAAGGATATTTTGACTTTACTATTAAGCCTAATGCTGTAATCACAGATGCTCAACGTTTTGAAGCAATTACGAATGCTTCATTGAAGGCTTTGGACTCATTTGTTGCTCAAGTCGGCGCTGACGGAAGTGAACTTTAGACCTTAGAAACTTGAAAGGAAAGTAGATGACAATTAATCAGATTATTAAACGTACCTTCGAAAGACTTAAAAAAGAGAACAAGCAGGTCACTCCTGATTTTTATAAAGAGGCCTTTTGTAAAGAAGCTAGGGTAGCAGGTATTCTTGTTGAAGATTGTAATCAGGTTTCTAAGTTTACAAATAAACTTGAAAAAAGTTTGCAAGATGAATTAAAGCAATATAGAGTTCAAACACTTAATGAACTTGTCACCTATCTTGTAGCCAAGCTCAACCGAAGTAACCCTACTGAGTCAAATGCTCAAAATGCCGCACTTAATACCTTACTAAAGAGAATCCTAAAAACCATAGCTTCAATGCATAATGCTCAACTTTCTGCACTTTCAACAAAGTCAATTAAGGATTTAGAACTTGTAACAAATGTGCCTGGACTTGAGATGATAAAAGATAATTGGGTTGATTTTGTAACGAGTTATGATGATAGTTTTTTAGATCTTTTAAAACCTTTTGGTAAGGTGAATAAACATGATCTTAAAAGTACCATAGAAAATTTACAATTAAAACCAAATTCAAAAAACAACGAAGAATATCAAACCTTAGCCTCGTTATTTATCGCTTCATTTACCCCTTCTATAGCCTCTAGTGTTAATGAAGATTTGGCAAATATATCTGAAGAAGTTAGAAAAAACCCCCAAAGTTTAAATTCTAGTACCATGGTACACACGATAAAAGAAGCAATTCGTATACGCATATCCTTAGATAAATCTCATATCAAAAAGATGCTAGTGACTCTTGATAAAGTACTTGAAAAACTTTCTGTACAAATCCTTGCCTTGATTGAAAAGAC
>DTVI01000323.1 GCA_012963655.1 Sulfurimonas sp. | reverse complement strand
ACGCCCGCGTCTCATTACATGGTGGTGAGAATAGGAGTCGAACCTATGAACCCGTAGGGAGCGGATTTACAATCCGCCGTCGTTGGCCACTTGACTACCTCACCACAAATTATATAAATTAATTATATCTTCTCTGGTCTAACACTGTTTCTAATATTCAAATTTCAATGGTGCCGACACGAGGATTTGAACCCCGGGCCTGCTGATTACAAATCAGCTGCTCTAGCCAACTGAGCTATGCCAGCATCTAAATTCGAGTTGCAATTATAGGACTTTTAATATCTAATGTCAAGGGTATTATGAAAGAATTTAAAAAGTTCTTTTTTCTTAGCTTTTTTTTGGCTTCCTTAGAAATAAATTGTATCCCCATCATCTAGAATTATTGCGTCTTTTAATACAGGTGTTGAATATATTTCTTTTTTAATCTGTTCTATAAATGTTGGTTTTAAATGATTAATATATAGCTTAAGAGGTCTCTTGATGCCCAATACCTCTTCTTCAACTAGAGCTGGCGTTAAATGCAAAGATTCAAAGGCTAACTCAGACATCTGTGAAGGGAAAGAACATTCAAGAACTAAGGCTGAAATTTCTGGATACTTTTCTATTGTCTTAGAAAGAAGAGGATTTTTATAAGTGTCTGATGTTACAAGGACAGCCCTTTCGTTCTTTCTTACAATGTAACCACAAGATGGAACCGTATGTACAGTTTGCATAGCTTCAATTGAAGTGTTCTCATCTATAATGTATTTCTTACCTAATTCAATAGGTTCATACACTAATGACATAGCATCTACATTAAAAAGAGGTATTTTTGAAAAATCAGGCCAGAGGAAATCATTTAAAAAATGCTTTTGTATAGCTTCAAGTGTAGCTGGTAATCCCATAAGCTTTAATGACTTTGTTCTAAGGGTATAATACGAGTCTAAAATATATGCAATATCAATAATATGATCAAGGTGTGAGTGGGTGATCCAGATAGTATTTATCTCCGCTGCTTCTTCATCTAAGGAACGAAGAAGATTACCTGCATCAATAACATGAGCCTTATTAATAAGAAAAGAAGAGGTTTCTTGATGAGGCCCCTTTGTTCCATATGCTCCTAAAATTGTTATCTTTTCCATATGACTAAGCTTCCTAATGTACTAATTTACTCTATAAAATGTGTTAACAGCATATTTTTTGAGTTTTCTCTTAAAATCTGAAACAATTGTACAATATAAATATAAAATATATATACTTCTTATACGCTCTCATCTTTAAACTTATCGCGTATAGAAAGAAAAGTATCTAAATTTTCCATCAACAAATCGACTAAGAGTGGGTCAAAGTGTTCCCCTCTTTCTTCCTTAAATAAGGCTAATATCTTTTCTAATGGCCATGCTTTTTTATAGCATCTGTCTGAACCTAGCGCATCAAAAACATCTGCAACAGCAGTTATACGTCCGTATATATGTATTTCTTCACCCTTTAATCCAAGAGGATAACCATTTCCATTCCATCTTTCATGATGTTCATAAGCAATAGTTGCGGCTGCTTTTAGTATCCCTTTTTTTGAGGCGGACAAAATTTCATAACCTAAAAGGGCATGGGTTTTCATAATCTCAAATTCTTCTTCAGTATGCTTACCAGGCTTATTAAGTATATTGTCTGGAATCCCAATTTTTCCAATATCATGCATAGGAGAGGATACCTCTAGAATATTGGTTTCATCTTTACTTAAGCCATAAGCAGTAGCCAGAACACGAGAATACGCCGCTACTCTTTTGATATGATTTCCGGTTTCTTTGGAGCGTTTTTCTACGGCTTCCGACATTAAAAAAATCATCTCTTTTTGCGTTTGGTCATTTTCATCCGCTAGTATTGCCGCATCCAAGGTTTCTGCAGAATAAGAAGCCGCTAACATCAGATATTTCATATCTGCATCTTCAAAAAAACCTTGGGACTTATTCATTACCTGAAAGGCCCCTATGATCTTGTTGTGTTGGTTAAACATAGGAATAACCATCATTGTCTTTGTTTCATACCCTGTTTGCTTATCCACCTCAGCATTAAAATGCGAATTTTTTTGAACATCATTAATAATCATCTGTTTTTTCTTAGAAATGGCCTGTCCAACAATTCCTGAGGATAAGGGAATATGTATGGGTTTTATCCCATGCGCCACCTTTGTCCATAAAGTTTTATTTTTATTATCTACCACCCAAACACTACACCTATCTGCCCCCGCGAGACGTCTTCCCATATGCGCTAATTGCATTAAAATTTCTTCATATTCCCTAAGGGGTTGAATTTTAGTAATATATTCAAAAATAACTTCAACAATTTCTTCGGCATTATTATTCATAGTGGAGTCCTTATATATCAATTTTACTCATAAATACCTGAGATTCACTCATTTCTTTAAGAGGTAGCCTCATTCATCAATTTTACTCATAAAAATGTGAGATTCACTCACTTCTTTAGAGGTAGCCTCATTCATCAATTTTACTCATAAAAATGTGAGATTCACTCACTTCTTTATGAGGTATCCTCGTCCCATTGATTTTTTCTAGAAAATACCTTGAGACACTATCTTCTTTTAAAGGTTCAAAGGCTTCAGCTGCTTCTAGTAGCTTATTTTCATAATATAAACTTCGGGCCTTATTATATATCTCTACTTTCTGACGGTTTACCTTTGTGTCTTTTAAAAGTTCATAAATAAGAACTTCTTCTTCTTTGCCTTTTATCCTGACTTTTTCAATTGGACGAGTAAGAAAGGCATCTTTAATAATAGCATATGTAAACTCAGTAATAATAATATTAGTTCCATAAGTTTTATTTATACCTTCAATTCTTGACGTAAGGTTTACTCCATCTCCTATGACAGTATAATTAAAGCGTTTATTTGAGCCCATGTTCCCAACAACTACTTCAGCTGTATTTAGACCAATACCTATCTTAATATGAGGAAGACCTTCTTTTTTAAATTCGGCGTTAAGTTCCTCAAGTACTTCTATCATTTCTAAAGACGAGATACACGCAAGTCTAGCATGGTCTTTCACATCAATAGGCGCATTATAAAAGGCCATCAGAGCGTCTCCAATATATTTATCAATCATCCCATCATACTTCATAACAATATCACTCATTGGCGTAAAATACCTATTAAGATATTGAGTGAGTTTTTGAGGGTCCATAGTTTCTGAGATACTAGTAAAAGAGCGAATGTCTGAAAAGAAGATAGTTAACATCTTTTTCTCACCCCCTAATACTAAACTTTCAGGTTCTTTCATAAGCTTTTGCAATAAAACTGGCGAAAGATACGAAGAAAAGGCCCCTTCTATAAATTTAGACTGCTTCTCTTGAACTTGATGAAGCAAGGTTTCCGATACTATAGCTGAAGAAATTAAGGCAACTAGAGGATAAAACATATCAACATAAAGGTTAAAATAAATAAAGCCTAGTTTTCCAAAAGCAAAAACAAAGATATAGCTTAAGGTATAAATAGTTGCACGTATATATACCTTTTGTATATAAATCCATATAAGAGGTAAGGCTAGAAAAAAGAGAATAAGAAAAAAATCTAGTGTTTTATTTTGATATAAAAGTTCATCATTTAAAACATTAGAAATAAAAGTCGCGTGAATTAGTGATCCAGGTATCATACCTATAGGAGTAGCGCGCATATCCCCTATTCCCACGTCCGTAACCCCTAAGATAATAATTTTATTCTTTAAGGCCTTAGCTGGAATACTTCCTTTATATAAGTCAAGAAAAGAATAAGAAGTATATGAGTTATAAGGATAATAATTAATCATCGAAAAGCCATGTGCATTTGTTTTAATTTTATGTGAGGCTAAACTAAAGTGTTCAAAGCTATCTCTTGAAATGTCTTTATTATAATGCATACGCAAGGCCTGAATACCAATAGAAGGATAAAGGTCTCCCTTAAAACTAAAGGCAAGAGGATAGTTTCTAAAAAGTTGGTCAGTATCTCTTAGGGTAGAAAAAGTGGCAAAGAGAGAACATGCCGAGAGAATAGGCTCAACATTTATTTCGGCTTCCTTTCCTTCTATAAAAACTTTTTCATCCCCTAGTTGTGAGGAAAGACGGTCTAAGGAGGAGTCACTTAATGCCTCAACTTGCTCAGCTGAAATAGCAGAAGAAGACTTATGTCTTAGAAAGAACCCACATAAGGTATTATCTTGTTCTTCTAGACTTTGAGTAAGAAAGATATCATTAGGTGTTGGTTCTGAAAAAACCATATCTAAGATAAGCACAGATGAATCATCCAGTTGAGATATCCCTTTAGCTAAGACATCTCTGTTCCAAGGCCACCTTCCAAAACGGTCTACAGAGGCTTCATCTATCTTAATAAATATAACTTCTTTTGAGGCATTTTTATCTTGGTACTGAAAATTTAAGTCATTAAAACGAAGAGAAAAACTATAAAGGGGTTCTAACTGGGTCTTATACACGGCTATAAGTGCTAATGAAATAAAAAAGATAATACTTATATATTTCATATGAGTTTTCATTCTTACTATTCTTTAAACATTTGCTTATACATTTCAAAACGCTTATGCAAGTCTTCAGTCATAAGAGTTTCATCTACCTTGGCTTCACAAACTTTTACACAAACTTCAGCGCCTAAAAAGTTTATTACTTTTCCTGCTTCTAGATCAAAAGATTTAAGATAACTTACTGTCTTACCTTCTATTTCTGCCTTATAAGCTTCAAAACCAGCATTTTGCTCACTTTTATACTTTTCATATTCTTGAATAAGCTTCTTTTTATGAAGTTCAAAATTTTCTTGCAAAGATTCTATCCCTACAAGACCTTCATTTAAGGCAATTTGACCCTTTCCCCTGGCATCAATAATAAACTCTGTTCCCTTAATCCCCATAATAGAAAAAGGGGTTTCTACCTTCAGACCCTGACTTGCCTTACGTTTTTTAATCTTATAATAAATCTCACCCGCACTTTGTTTCAAATTATTTTCATTAATAAAAGTAAGTTCAGAATTGTCATTTAAGATTATTTTAGAGCTATCATCAAGTTCAAGAAGTACCTTCGCCTCATTATAAGTGATCAACATATCACCTTCAAATAAGGCTTCTCCTAATTTTGCCTTATGCTTTTTAATACTTTCTTTTGATAATACCTTTGCCTTACCTTCTATATGTATAATGAAACCTACCGATTTTTTTTCAAGTTCATATATTTCATTTTCTTCTATATCCACAGGCATTGCCCACATAATTGCAACTAAACTAAAGCATAAAAATAATAGCTTCATTGATGTTCTCCTTAACTTTATCTCGTGAGTACATTTTATACTATCTTACTTATAGTTTACTAATAAAAAGGTATTAGGCTAAAAAATGCTAAAATT
>DTVI01000322.1:406-5374 GCA_012963655.1 Sulfurimonas sp. | reverse complement strand
CGTCGGCCTAGGCAATAATAACTTAAAGAAAAAGTAATTGGGTAAATGTAGATAAAAGAGAAACGGTTATATTAGTTAACTTGAAACTTAATATCTATTAAATATAACAAAAAAGTGTAGATTCACGACCTGATACAAATATGGTTAACCCCAAACCCCAAACCCTAAAATAACAAAAACTTATAAATAACAATAATTAATCAAAACATAACAATTCTTATTTTACCCATAAATATAAATTTACAAAATTTCTTTCAAGTTCTTTAGTGTGAGATAAGACTAATTAGGCTATTATCCCCCTAGGAAAGTTCTCTTTTGCGTAAGCAATAAGAGTAACTTTTATTAATTATTAGTTAAACTAATTATAAAAAGTTCATAGTCTTAAGTAGGAGGAGAATGAATGCATTTAGGTTTCTTAGTAGACTTACACCTTTGTATGGGGTGTAAAGGCTGCGAAATTGCATGTAAAGTAGAAAATGAGGTACCACTTAGTACGTGGAGACTTCGTGTTAAGTATGTAGATGTTGGTGTCTTCCCGGAAACAAAAAGAACATTTACTCCATTACGTTGTAATCACTGTGCTAATGCTCCTTGTGAGAGAATTTGTCCAGTATCAGCGCTTCATTACATCGAAAACGGTATTGTAAATATCGATAAAGAACGCTGTATTGGTTGTGCTGGTTGTGTTATGGCTTGTCCATACGGAGCAATTTATATTGATCCTGAAACACAAACTGCTGATAAATGTACATATTGTGCACACCGTATTGCGTCTAGTCTTATGCCAGCATGTGTTGTTGCCTGTCCAGTTGAAGCAAATATCTTTGGTGACCTTGATGATCCAGCGTCTAACATTAGTCGTTATATCATGGAACACAATGGAGATGTTCAAGTACGTAAACCTGAAAAGGGAACGAACCCTCAACACTTTTATGTAGGTGGCGGTAACGTAACACTTAACCCACTTGCATCTACACGTGTAGAAGGTTATGATTTATTTGGTAAACTTACCACTAAAATGCCTGTAGGAGGACACCACTAATGCATGAAGTAATAGTAGCACAACACGCAATTGTAACTTTAGATGTTGGACTTCCAGGTATCGTGTGGGGTTGGATTATTGTTATGAATATGTGGGCTAAGAGTATAGGTACAGGTGTAATTTTTATGCTTTTTTACCTTCTTAAGAAGTACCCTACAGAAGCAGGATATTTACGTTTTCCATTAACAGTAGTTTCTATTGTTACAATTCACGTTTTCCTTTTCTTTACGGTTATCGATTTACACCAGATCTTTAGATTTTGGCATATCTTTTTCCACCCACACTGGACATCAGCAATCACAGTAGGTTCATTCCTTGCGACTGCTTTTGTTGGTATGATCTTTTTACTTGCTTACCTTTCTTTTATCAAGAAAGATAACGAGTCTTTTGATAAGGTATTAACTTGGACTGCAATTCTTGCAATTCCAGTTACGCTTTATACTGCCGCATTAATGGCGCAATCAACAGCAAGAGAATTATGGCAAATGCCTACAGAAGCAGCTCAAATGCTTCTTGCAGCTACGCTTGCTGGTTCAGCTACAACAATTTTAATGGGTGCAAAACTTCCTTATGAAGCTAAACGTGATTTAGCAATCATTCTTGCGGGTTCTGCATTTATCGCTTTCTTACTTTATATGAGTGAATTAGTTTTCGGTCCAATGAAGGCAGAAGAAGTTGCAGCAACCTTAGAATTTATCAAAGGTAATGGTCCAATGACAACTTGGTTCTGGATAGGGCAAGTATTTGCTTTCATCGTTCCAATGGTTCTTGTAACACTTAGTGTTCAGAACAAATCAACTGGTTTATTAACACTAGCATCTGTATCTGCAATCGCAGGTTTATGGGTAGTTAAGTGGGTTTGGCTAGTTATTCCACAATTATTAAGTATGAGCTAAGGAGGCTATTGAATGTTTTTAGAAAATAGACGAACATTTCTTAAGGGTGCTGCATTTACTGTTGCTGGCGCCGCTATTGCAAAAAATGTAATTAGCACTGATGTTTTAGCTGAATCTCTTTCTGAGAGTAAGTTTACAGACACACCGGATTCATTAGCATTTTATCCACCACTAGAGCAGTGGGATGATTTCAAAGAATTAGATGGAGACGACTGGAAACGCGGTGGTATTGGGCGTAAAGGTGTTAAATCTGAATCTAATCCAGATGGTATTGAAGTTAATGACTTCATGATTGTACCAACTGCATGTTCAAACTGTGAAGCTTCTTGTGGTTTAACAGCTTGGATTGATAAGAAGACATTTACAGTTAAAAAATATATGGGTAACCCATTACACCCGGGTTCTCGTGGTCGTAACTGTGCAAAAGGTTACGCTACACAATCACAAATGTACGATCCAGATCGTCTTGCATTCCCTATTAAAAGAGCTCCTGGTTCTAAGCGTGGTGAAGGTAAGTGGATTCGTGTAACTTGGGATGACGCAATGACTGCTATCGGTAAGAAGATGGGAGATACATTACGTAAGGGTGATGAATTATCTAAAAAATCTGTAATGTTCCACGTTGGACGTCCAAATGAGAATGGTTTTACTGGTAAAGTATGGCAAACTCTTGGTACAGATGCATTTAACTCACACACAAACATTTGTTCTTCAGGTGGTCGTACTCCGACTATTCAATGGGCAAATGATGATAGATCTTCTCCGGATTGGGCTAATGCGAAGTTAATCTTCCTTAACTCTTCTCACGCAGCGGATGCGGGTCACTACTTCCAACAAGCAGCGGGTCATATCGCTGATGCACGTAAAAAAGGTGCAAAACTTGTTGTTATGGATCCTCGTATGTCTAACTCTGCTGGTATGGCAGACCTTTGGATTGCAGCTTGGCCTGGAACTGAACCTACAATTTACTTATACTTAGTAAATAAGATTCTTCAAGATGGTAAAGTTAATGAAGAATTCGTACGTAAGTGGTATAACTGGGAAGTGTTTATGGATAACACTGACTACCTTAACTTTATGGTTGAGAAAAATTATATTTCTGCTGTTCCTAAAAAGAAAGACTTTGCTACATTCTTAGAAGTACTTAAAGAGTTATATGCTCCTTATACTTTAGAATATGCAGTTAAAGAGTCTCATGTTCCAGCTTATAAGTTAGAAAAATTATATGATATGTTCATTTGGGCAGATACTGCAATTTCTTCTTACTTCTGGAGAGCTGCTGCTGCGGGTAACCGTGGTGGTTGGACTTCAGGTAGAACTGGTTTCATGGCGCTTGGTCTTCGTGGTGCTATCGGTCCTAAGGGTGGTACATTCTTCCACCACTTCCATGTTATTTCGGTAGCTGGTAAGGGTGGATCTTCAACTGTTGGTCAAGGTTCACGTGGTAAGAGCGTTCCTAAGATAGATGTATGGAATGAACTTACTTGGCCTCCTGAATGGCCTCTTTCAACATATGAGATGTCGTATTTATTACCTCACCTTCTAAGTGATACTGAGTGGCAACAAAAGTGGATTAAAAAAGGATTAAATGTTCCTACTAAACTTTCTGTTTGGGTTCCACGTATGTACAATCCTGTTTGGATTAATCCAGATGGTTTCCGTTGGTTAGAAGTACTTAAAGATGAGTCTAAGATGGAATTAACATTCAATCTTTCTCCTACTTGGTCTGAAACTAACTGGTATGTTGATTATGTTCTTCCAGTGGGTCTTGCTGGTGAACGTCATGATCAGCATTCAGAAGCTACTATGCCTGCAAGATGGACTTCTTTCCGTCAACCAGTTATGCGTGTTGCTCTTGAAAAAGCAGGTTGGAAGCCTAATAACCCTAACCGTGCTACCCTTGAGGCTCACATTAAAGCGGGTCTTGGTGAAGTTTGGGAAGAAAACGAATTTTGGTTTGATATGTGTGTTAACTATATTGATCCAAAAGGTGATATTTACCTTGATGCTAGTAAAACTAAGACAATTAAGTCTATGTGGGAATCTAAGCGTAATCCAGGTTCACCAGTAACAATTTCTGAGTGGTATGACGCTGCATTTGGTGATAACTTACCAAATCTTAAGAAGACTGCTACATCTGATCCTAAGTACAAAGATTCTGAATTTCCAGTTTATGAGTACATGAGAGATCACGGGGCATGGATGGAAGAAAACCATATCTACTCTCCACAAGAACGTGAACTTAAAGAAGATGGTGCTAATTACATCGCTCATGGACACAAGTACAAGAAATCTCATGTTGAGATTGACAAGCGTACAGGTGTTATGAAAGTTGATGCTCATGATGATGCATGGAAATACCCTGATGGTAAAAAATCAATCGGTATTGAAATTGATGGTAAGAAAATGGGCGGTTTTGCTACATTAGATAAGAAACTTGACTTTTTCTGTGAGTGGTTTGCATCTGATGAGTGGAAGTGGCCAGAATACGCAATTCCTTTCTATCCTCGTAATGAAGAAGAAAAGAAAGCAATGCCAGAAATCGTTTCTCATGTTAACCACATGTATATGACTGAGGAAAACTCATACGCACTTAACACTGTGTTCCGTTTACCATATAACATTCATACACGTTCGGCTAACTCGAAGCACCTTATGGAAATCTCTCAGAATCACGATCCAATTTGGATTTCAACTGAAGATGCTAAACGTCAAGGTTTCAAACGTGGAGATTCTATCCGTGTTGAAATTACCGATTCAGTTTCAGGACTAAGCTCAGGTTACTTTGTAGCTATGGCAGTTCCTACTGAAGGTGTACTTCCAGGTACACTTGCTTGTTCACACCATGGTGGTAGATGGAAACTGGTTAACTCAGTAACTATTCCTAATGGTGTTAGTGATGGTAAGGTTAATTCTCAACCAATCGCTAGAAATATGAATGATCCTAAATTTATGGAACACTCTCCAGAGAATGCTGGTAGAGAAGGTGCACAAATTAAGATTGAAGATTACGAAAATGTTGGTGGTATC
>DTVI01000322.1:0-396 GCA_012963655.1 Sulfurimonas sp. | reverse complement strand
GGAACTTCAAATGGATGGTAAAGAAGGTAAATTAACGTACTTAGAGGGAATTAAACAATCTCCATCTAAGCGATTTGCTGAGTACAACAAAGATTCAGATAACATCTGGTGGGATGGACTTTCAGGTTCATGGCAAAATGCTGTGGCAGCTCCACACCCAGATCCAATTTCTGGTATGCATTGTTGGCACCAAAAAGTTATCCTTTCTAAAGCTCAGCCGGGCGATAAGATTGGTGATATTTCTGTTAACTATGACAACAACCAAAAAATTTATCAAGCTTGGAGAGATGAGCTTACTCGTCCTCTTAATACTGATAACAAATGGCGTCGTCCTCAGTTTATCAAGCGTCCATGGGTTCCTCTTTCAGAGAAAGCCTACGCAGTTAAAATCAAGTA
>DTVI01000321.1 GCA_012963655.1 Sulfurimonas sp. | reverse complement strand
GAGTGAGAGAGATTTTTCAAAATATCCAGCCTACCGGTGGACAGGACAACTTGTGGACTGCTATCGACTCAGCTATCGTACGGTCGGAGCGGGAAGAGGAGATATCGGGTCATTCTGCAAACCGGGAACTATATGTTTTCAGCGATTTCCCACTCACAGTATCTGACTGGAAATTGACGGCAACAGCTGAATGGCGCACCTATCTATTTCTTCAACCCCCTGTAATGAACAATCTTAGGGTTGAAAGTGCCGGTGTCACCTCTCTACTCAAAATGCCGAACCAGCTTCTGACCGCTGAAACCTATATTTCCAATTCTGGTGGAGAGGTGAGAAAAAATGTCCCTGTTCAACTTTTCTTTGATGATACCAGGACTGGCCAGGTGGTTTCTGATTTTGAACCTTTTGATGAGAAGAATTTTGCTTTTCAGGCATTTGCTGGGGAGCCGGGGATTGTACATGGAATGATAGAGATTCCCGAAGACGACTTTACTTATGACAACCGGCGGTTTTTCCAGTTTCGCATGACCGATCAGATCCACTGTGCCGTGATCCGGCAGAACGAAACCGACGGCTCTCTGCTCAAACTGGCACTATTGGCACTGAACAGGACAACACAGGTCGTTGAGCTGGAGGAGCACCTCTTTGGCACTGTTGGAGCAACACTTTTGTCCGACAAGGATGTGGTGATACTGCTTAATCCTGGTGAACTCACTTCTCGAGAGATTGAAGCTTTGCAAGAATTTGTTACTGACGGTGGTTCTGCCTTGATTTTTCTGGGAGAATTGTTAGAGAGCTCCGGTGGCGGGAATTGGTTGAGGGAATTTGATCTTGGAACCTTCACCGGCACAAATCGCTTGGCCGGTGAAAACTTTCTTACGGTTGACCGCATTGCCTTAAAACATCCTTTATTTAGTGAATTTCCTGCAACCAGTCTCCGGGATGAGATGCCGCAAATATTTGCGCACCTCAGGATGAAGGGCTTCCGGCGGTCTCAGGTCATTTTGTCACTCTCGAACGGTGAACCATTTTTGACTGAGAAAGAAGTTGGGTCCGGACGTATAATTCTCTTTACAGCACCACCCGACCTTGCCTGGACTAACTTACCTGTTCGAGGCATCTTTGTGCCGCTGTTACACAGAATTTTGATTTACCTCACATCTGAAGTATCCGGCAAAATGGAAGTAGCAGTAGGAGATACACTTACCATTCCCATCTCTCGGGAAGATTTGTCAAAAGAGATTGTTATCCGATCGCCCAATGGTATCAAATCAAAAGTTGTGCCGGACTATTCCAGAGAAAGAATA
>DTVI01000320.1 GCA_012963655.1 Sulfurimonas sp. | reverse complement strand
GCGATTGGAACGATATGGCCGTTTTAACCAGATTCAAAATCCAACTTTTCGAAGTGAAAAGGGCTTTAGATACAGAAAATATCCCTAGTTCAAGCCTTCCAAAAATAAAATTATATAGTACAAGTATAGGACTTATTCTCCTTGCATATTTAAGAATTATTTATGCAAATAAAAATTCTTCTGGTCAAGATTTATCTAAAGTAATGAATCATCCAAATAGATATATGTCGAGAGAATTTTGTGAAAATCTAAGCAAAAGTGAATCCCCTTTCATTTATATAGATGATTATATTTCAAAAGAATTCGTGGGAGGAAATGAATATAGAGCAGATCAAATTAAACAATTATTAACAGAAATTGAGGATCAAAATTCTTTAATGAAAGGACGAAGTGTATATGAAATTTTAAAAAATACGGTTTCGTGTTTTAGATTGGATACTCTAAAAATAGGAAATGATTTTATTGATTTAGATGAAGCAGATGATGAAACTATTATAGAAATATTATTGGAAGAATCTAGAAATTATGAAAATATTGAAAAATTCATTGGTTATTTAGAAGATCGAGTTCGTTTTGAAACAGAAGAAGAGTTTCATGAAAACAACAAAGAATTGAATAACAATGAGTCTAGTAAAAAAGAAGTTCAATTAAATACTATTCATTCAACAAAAGGTAAAGAATGGAAATTAGTTGTAATTTTTGATGCTAACGAAAAAACTATTCAAGGGAGATCTTCTAAAAAAACTGAATCTGAAATAGAGGAAGAGAGAAGAGTATTTTATGTTGGAATGACGCGAGCTATAAATTACTTGGCAATTACTTCACGTGAAAATAATCCGATATCTTTTCTAAAAGAAGCTTTTTTTGATGCCGAAACGATTAATGCTTCTAAAGGACATTTATCAGTGATGCGAGAAAAAAAAGAAAAGGAACTTTACACAATAAAAAATGATTCATTAGAAATCGCAAATAGAATAGATGAACATGAAATTAAAATATCAGATATTAAATCAGGGAAATATCTTGAGGAAATGCAAAAAGTTTTTCAGAAGCATTCTGATGACAAAATCAAATATGAAGAAAAAATATATAAATGGGAAAATACTAGGCCAGATGGCTTAATAAGGCGAATTTTTAAAGATGGTTTTTCTAGAAAAGATATAGATAGTAAAATAATTAAAATTCAAAATAATATTAATAATCTATTAATATTATTAGATAAAATGGATAGAAAAATTAATAGCAAGACTCACCAAAAACAACTAATTGAATAACAATGAGTCTAGTAAAAAAGAAGTTCAATTAAAT
>DTVI01000319.1 GCA_012963655.1 Sulfurimonas sp. | reverse complement strand
ACAATAATTTTTTTTATATTCATTAAATTTCTTTCTTTTTTAGTACCGCGCCCATCTCTAAATGATGGGTATATGGGAATTGATCAAAGGCTGCCATTTGAACAAGTTCAAATTCATCACTTAAATCTTCAAGATCTCGTTTTAAGGTTTCTGGATTACATGATATATAAATTAGATGCTTAAAACGCTTACAAAAGTTTCTAGCCTTCTCATCCAATCCTGCACGAGGAGGATCAACAAAAAGTGTTTCAAGTTTATAATCACCTAAGTTGATGTCTTTCATACGTCTAAATTCTCGCACTCCATCAAGAGCTTGCGTAAATTCTTCCGCACTCATACGAATAAACTCAATATTATGCGTATCATTTAAACGCATATTTTCCTTAGCCGCATTAATAGATGACTTTGATATTTCTGTAGCAAGAACCTTATCAAAGACCTTTGCAAAAGGGATTGTAAAGTTCCCTGCTCCACAATAAAGTTCAAGTAAATCACCCCTAGAATCTTTTGCTTGTTCAAGCGCCCAACTTACCATTTGCTCATTCACATAAGGATTAGGTTGGGTAAATGAGTCTTCTATTTGTTTAAAAGTATAATCTGTACCTGCAAAGTTTAGGGTTTCTGTAACATAATCTTGTCCCACTATAATCTTTTGTTTTCGAGACCTGCCAATAATATGTATGCCAAGATCTTTAGACAATTCAAGGGCCAGCGCAGTCCAAGTCTCATCAAGTTTAATATGATAAATCAAACTTACAACAATTTCGCCCTTAGTTGTAGATAAAAAATCTATATTAAAAAGCTTTGTGCCCATTTTCTTTTTATCAATAGCTTCAAGTAAGATAGGCATTAAGGTATTAATTTCTTCATTAACCATAGGGCATTTATCAACCATAACAACACCTTGTTTATCAAGGGTGTTCATTGCGTAAGAGATATCATCTCCCTTATGCCAAAGTTTAAATTCTGAACGCGCTCGGTAATGCTCTTCTTTAGACTTGGCCACAGTATAAGACCCCTTATAAAGGGTGGAAAACATCTCTTTTACACCACTAAGCTTTTGTTCTAACTGTTCTTCGTAACTGAGGTTATAGAGTTTACAAGACCCACAGACCCCAAAGTATTCACATTCCACATTAATTCCTATCTATTTTATACTGGCAATCAAGTTACCTATAAGTAAGTTCCATCCATCTACAAGCACAAAAACCAAAATTTTAAAGGGCATAGAAATCATTACTGGCGGTAACATCATCATACCCATAGACATTAAGATTGAAGCTACAACCATATCAATAACCAAAAAAGG
>DTVI01000318.1:1041-1312 GCA_012963655.1 Sulfurimonas sp. | reverse complement strand
GGATTTTATCTTTGTCTCTGCGCCCGGATCAGAACTCGATAAATTCGGTATGGGCTTTGACGAAGCCCGTTCTATTAATCCACGCATTATTTACATCAGCGTGTCAGCGTTCGGAATTGACGGCCCTCATGCCAACTTAATCAGTAACGATCTAGTCATAGCTGCAATGGCAGGACCGGTTTCACTGCAGGGTATACCGGAGCGAGCACCGCTAAGAGTCTCGACTCCCCAGGTATGGCGTCACACCGGTGTGGAAGCTGCCGCTGGCGCC
>DTVI01000318.1:282-1030 GCA_012963655.1 Sulfurimonas sp. | reverse complement strand
AAGATGGTGATGCGCAATTTGTCGATGTATCGGCGCAATGTAGCATGACCTGGACCATGCTCAACGGGATGGATGCCTACGCTATTCAGGGATTTGATTTTGAACGATCTGGTTCCTATATGAGTAACATGACCAATCCTGTTGAGCTGGTACACCCAACCTCAGATGGATTTATCGTTGCCTTGCCCATGTCCAAAGTGATCCTGGGATGCCTGTCCTGGATGATTGAAGACGGCGTCATCGACGACAGTTATCGGCATATCAACTGGACTGAATACGATCAGAACATTCGAAACCCCAACGCCCAGCCGCTGAACTTAAAGCAGGGTATAAAAATCTGCCAGGATTTTTTTATCAAACATACCAAACAGGAACTCTACCAGTTTGGCCTCGAACAGGGCATTACACTCACTCCGGTTAACACGCTCGGGGAGTTACTTGCCCTGCAGCACGTTGACGTAAGAGACTATTGGTTGACCGAGAAACTACCTAATGGTCATACCGTGCGCAGTGCCGGGCTCTGGTGTAAGCCGTCATCATCACCTCTATCGGTGCGTTACCCAGCACCAGAACTGAATCAACACGAGGTTGAAATTCGCCAATGGCTGCAGCAACCAGCTGAAGCAAAACACTATCCGGTTATTAAAGACAGCACGAGCCTGCCTTTTAGTGGAATTAAGGTGGCAGACTTTTCATGGGTCGGAGTAGGCCCTATTTCAGCCAAATATCTTGCCGACCATGGCGCCTC
>DTVI01000318.1:0-223 GCA_012963655.1 Sulfurimonas sp. | reverse complement strand
CCCTTTGCCGGAGAACCTGATATTAACCATTCCCAGTTTTTCGGTAATTTCAACACCTCAAAGCGAAGTCTCACCCTTGATATGAAGTCCGCCGATGCCATCAAAATTGCCAAGAAACTTATCGTCGATTCAGATGTCATGATAGAGAGCTTTGCCCCAGGGGCAATTGGTCGTATGGGGCTTGGTTATGAGCAGGTACAAAAACTCAATCCAGAAATCATCA
>DTVI01000317.1 GCA_012963655.1 Sulfurimonas sp. | reverse complement strand
AAAAAGCTCTTTGAAACGTTCTTTACCATATAACCAGTCCCAGTTCCCTGGAGCATAATAATCTATTTTGAACTTATTTAAAACCTTCACTAAGGCTTCACCTCTAGTAAAAAGAGCCTCTGCTGAACCTTGAATAGTATCACCCGTGTTAATTAAAATCATTTGGGAGTCGCGTTTTCTTAGATGAGAAATAAGGGAATAAAGCTTAGCAAGACCACCTTCTGTATAGCGTTTTTCACCATCTATAATACGAGTTCTAGGAAGTAAATGTCCATGAATATCGCCAATATGAGCAAAAGAGATAAAGGTTTCTTCACCCTTAGGATCTGTTCGGTATACATAATACATAAGGCTTCCAACAAAAAATGAAACAACAAGGATAAGGGATAATAGGGTTTTATTCATAAGGTCTTCTTTTTTTAAATATAATGACATTATACAAGAAGCATATTAGAAAGAGGAAAGAGTTAAATTTTAAGTATAAACTTTAGCTTTTTGATGGCTAAAGTTAGAGCTTAATACATCTTATTAGTGTTTTCAATCAAGTCAGAAGGACTAAGATCTTGAATAAGGGTATTTAGGTTTTTAAGGGCGTATAGTCTTAAAGACTCGCCTTTTTCATTTTTAAGTTCATTTGAAAAACCACTTTTTGAAAAGATGATGTAGATATCTGCTTTCATATCAATCTTTTCACAAGTTTCTTTTACTTTGGCTAGCTCGGACTTTTTTGCCTTAGCCTTAGAAAACTTCCAAGCACCAGCGATAACCTTACCTGACTTTGTTTTTGCCAAGATATCAAGACTATTGTCACTGTCCCAGTAAGACCCTATCTTTTGAATAGGGTCTGTCTTCTCAAAGTTCTTTTTGATGAGTTCTAAAACTAAACGCTCATAAATATAGTTTGAAAATTCTGCCTTAGAGTTTTCCCAAGACTTAGAAAATTCAGTGTAATCACCTTCTTTAATTCCCTTATAAAAAGGAGAAATATTAGCAAACCAAAAACGCATAAATGGAAGGGTGAAGTGAAGCTTTTCAGAAACCTTTTCTTTTGAGTCTAAGGGCTGAGCCTGAGGTTTGTCTCTATCAAGTAAGTCATTATCTACAAGAAAGTCTATAGACTCTTCGCCTTCATGACGTCCTGTTTGTGTTTTCTTAAAAGCTGAATGTTCACGTCTATCTCCCGTGGCAATGGCAGATAAAAGTGAATGATGAAGCTTATTAGACTGAGTGATCTTAGTCGTGTCCCCATGAATATATCTATAATTTGTAAGTACTTTCTTCTCAATGATTTCATCAAGTTCTTCAGTTATAT
>DTVI01000316.1 GCA_012963655.1 Sulfurimonas sp. | reverse complement strand
AGCGTTAAGAATTTCTGCCATCTCTTTAATAAGAGTAGCTTTTTTCTTAGCTTCTTCGTTGTAACCATAAAGTACTTGTGGTCCAGGGAAAATAGTTGCATTTTCCTTAGTTAACATTTGCTTTGCGATTTCTCTCATTGCAATTTCTTCGTCTACCACTTCTTCTAGTAAAAGTGCTTTTCCTTCTGGAGGTGTAATTACACCTTCATATAATGCCGCAGGATACGGTGAATAATACGCGGGGCCTTGATTTGCCATAAGTTCTCCTATTTTTAGTTAGACTATAGTTTGATATAAACTATAGGTTGATTAGTCTGCTTGACCAGCCATTTCCATTGTAATACAGTTACGATCTAGCATATCAGTACAAACGTATACACAAAGTGCACACCCTTTACATCTGTCTTCGTCTACCCAAGAAGTGTTACCTTCTTTATCGAACATAAGCGTATTCGCTTCTGGACAATATAATGTACACGTGTTACATTTATATTCTGCACACATGTCTTTATTAACTTTTGCTACATAATACATTTATACTCCATTATATAATGACTTAAACATAGATATTAGTTATGGTCGTAACCACAAACCAATAAATACAGCCTCAATCAGCTATATTTATGTTTTATAAGTGGCACTTTACATAAAAAACCTTTTAGTTCTCTTTAAATTAAGATATTAAAGTGTTTTTATTAATAAAGCTAAATTGCTATAAATACCTTCGGCAAAGAGTGTCTTGGGCGTTAAAGGTACATTATGTCTTTTGTATTAACAATAGTATTAGGGAATAAAAAGCTCTTATAGAGCTCAATATTGACAGTTAATATTTAATTATTATTGGATTAAGCTCTTAGATGACTTGAAAGGTTCTTATTTTAATTCAGTACTAATATGTTACTAAATGAAGCTAATATACTTAGACTAGCCCGCAAGTATTGATACTAAATGTAGCCATGCTAAAGTGTTTGCTATACAAAGATTCGAAGTTTAAAGAATAAAATATAACAAATATAACAAATATACACAATATTGCTAAGTGCCCATCTTATATAATGCTACAATTAGTAGCAAAGGCTAAGAGCAATTATTTTTAGTTTTCTTATTTCTCTGGCTAGTTTTGTGCAGGCTTTTTTCGCTTGTGTGTACGAGCTCAACAAGCTTAGACCCATGTTCTATAGATATGTTTATAGCTCTAGATAGACATAAACATACCTAAATCCTAGCTTTGGTGCTTTAGAGTCATTCCTATATTTAACTTGCCTTAAAAGTATAAATGCTAAAAATTCAGTTACAAAATTATTAGACAGCAAAAA
>DTVI01000315.1 GCA_012963655.1 Sulfurimonas sp. | reverse complement strand
AAGTTACTTGTATCTTTAACATATAGTTGAGACAGAGGAAGTTTGAGGCCTGCTTGGTCTGGGCTTGTTTTGAGATAAAAGTTTTTTTGACTTTGGATAAAACGGACATGAAGTTTTGAGAGGGACATAGTATTTCCTTTAGATTAATTAAGGAATTATCGCATTTTTAACGTAAGAAAGAGATGAAGTCTATAGTTTTAAATCCAAAGGCTTATTGGCTTTACTATTTTTTAAGTAAAACTTAACTATAATTGCGAACTTAAAAAAAATAGAAGGATACTTGATATGAAACGTACTTATCAACCTCATAACACACCTCGTAAGCGTACACACGGATTTCGTGCACGTATGGCTACAAAAAACGGTCGCCGTATTATTAATAGACGTCGTGCTAAAGGGCGTAAGAGCTTAACTGTATAAACCGTTTTGAAAGATTGAAACTCCCTAAAGAGTTTCAACTGGTTTATAAAAGAGGAAAGGCAGCTCATGCTAAATCCTCGGTACTGTTTTACCTTAAAGGTAAAGAGTATAAAAATGGCTTCACTGCCAGCAAAAAAGTCGGCAACGCGGTTTTTCGAAATCGTGCTAAGCGTCGACTTCGTGCATTATTTCTTGAATTTTCCCCAAAAATGAATACCGGTACTTATATCTTTGTAGCTAAAATTGATATTCGCGATATTTCTCATGATAACCTAAAACTTGATATGCAACGCGCCTTGAAAAAAGTTGGTGCTCTTAAATGATCCGTAAGTCTTTATTAGCCGTTTTAACTGTGTATCAAAAGTTTTTAACACTTTTTGCGGGGTATGGCTCTTGTCGGTATTATCCTAGTTGTTCAGAATATGCAAGATGGCAGTTTGAGAAAAATTCACTTTTGAAGGCATTTTTCTTTTCATTTGTCCGTATTTTACGCTGTAATCAACTTTTTGCAGGAGGAATTGACTATCCAGTGATAAATAAACTAAGTTGTAAGATTAAAATAGATAAAATATCTTCGATAAAATATTGGTATGTTCCTAAGGGAAACGGAAAATATTATTTAATAAAAAACTTTTCTAAAGGCTTATCGTGTTAGACAAAATGAGTTCAAATCAAAGACTGATATTAGCATTAGCAATATCTTTCGCATTTTTTATGGGTTATACAACCCTTTTTCCACCTAAACAAGTTAGTTCAGAACTAAACACTAGTATTGAGACTAAGACAAGTTTACCAACAGGTTCTTCTTCAAGCTCAGGTACTTCTTCTGTAGACCTTGGACATGACATATCTTCAACATCATCAGTTCAATCTGATAATGCTATTTTAGCGACCTTAACAGGTGAAAACTATGTTCTTAGCATAGATACGCTTGGTCGTATTTCTCAAAAAGAGATGTTAGAAGAAAAGTTTGCTGATGATGAAACAGGACATGCTAAGCTTGTTGCTGATGTAGGGGCTAAACCCTTGTATATACGTTTTGCAGATAAGACTCTTAATCAAGAAGCTATGACAACACCTTATACCTCAGATGTAAAAGAAGCTAACTTAGTAGATGGACATGTTTCTATCACTTTAACTCAAAAGCTTTCTTCTTTAACTGTAGTTAAAAACCTTACTTTTTATGCAGATGGACATTATGATATTAACATCAAACTAAGTGAAGATAAGCGTTATTATGTTTACCTTGGAATGCATCCAACTTTTGCTGATAAACAGATGATGTCTGTTGAGGGTGTTATGGTTGATACGGGTGATCACTTAATTAACATTGTTGAAGATGGTGACGCAAGTTCAATGACTTCATATAATGATGTTAACCTTGTGTCTTCATTTTCTCAATATTTTGCCTCAATCTTTTATTCTTTAGACAAGGATACAACGGTTAAGGTGGATAGAGATAGAGATGATAACCCTGTTGCCTTTGTTGAAGGTTTACAAGACTTTACTTTTAATGGTTATATTGGGCCCAAAGATTATCTTATTCTTGAAGGAATTAACCCTGATTTAGTACATGCGATTGAGTATGGCTGGTTTACTTTTGCAGCTGCACCACTTTTTCAACTTCTTATGTTTTTGCATGATTATGTTGGAAACTGGGGTTGGTCTATTGTTCTTCTTACCCTTATTATTCGTTTAGTCCTTTTTCCTCTTACTTTTAAGGGAATGATTTCTATGCAAAAGCTAAAAGAAGTGTCACCTAAGGTAAAAGAACTTCAGGCTAAGTTTAAGGGTGATCCACAGCGTATGAATGCGGCCGTAATGGCGCTTTATAAGAAAGAAGGGGCAAATCCATTAGGTGGATGTTTACCACTTTTAATGCAAATTCCTGTCTTTTTTGCAATTTATAGGGTATTATTAAATGCTGTAGAATTAAAAGGTGCAGACTGGATACTGTGGATTAACGATTTAGCCCATATGGACCCTTACTTTGTTTTACCAATTTTAATGGGTGCATCAATGTATTACCAACAAAGAATTACACCAAGTAATTTCACTGATCCAATGCAAGAAAAAATATTTAGATTTTTACCTATTATATTTACATTTTTCTTTGTAACTTTCCCAGCTGGACTTGTTCTATACTGGTTAATGAATAATATTTTCTCAATCGCTCAACAATTCGTAGTAAATAATAAATTTAAAGCCATGAAAAAGGCTAAAGAGGTATAAGTTATGGTCAAAATAGAAGCGGAAACATTAGAGAGTGCATATTCTCTCGCTGCTGATAAACTATCATGTTCAATTACACAGTTAAATATAGAAGTTATTCAAGCTCCTTCTAAAGGATTCTTGGGATTATTTAAAAAACAAGCCATTATTGTTGCAACATGTAAAAATGAAGTGGCAAAGGCACCTAAGCAAAAAGAACAAGTTCTTAAACAAGAACCTATTGTTAAGACTGCTGAAGTTAAAAAAGTGAAAACGGTGAGTCCTAAAAAAGAAACACCAGTGAAAGTAGAAGCACCTGTAGTAAAAGAAACTATTGCTCCAGTCAAAAAATCGTCTTCAAAAACACCAAGAAAGAAAAAACCTAGACCTGAAAAGGCACGATCTAATAATAGTATTATCTTACCTGCGTCTTTTGTAACAGACCAAGAAGATGATTATGATGGATCAGAACTTTATAGTGATGAAGATGAAGAAGTATATATTGGTGAAGAAACAAAGATCTGTGATAAATCACATGATGAAATCCATGAGCAATTAGCCAGTGGTACAAATGCACCAACACGAGCTAAGGTTGTAGATGAATTCTTTAAAGACAGAGATTTTTCACAAGCGTGTAAACCTTCTGAGGTAGCTGATGAGATAAAAGAAAAGATTGATGGCTTATTTAAGCATGCATGTTTTGAGATTGATGATATTAAAGTCGGTGAACATGATGATAAAACAATCTTAGTTGAATTTTCGGGTAAAGATGCAGCCTTATTAATTGGAAAAGAAGGTTACCGTTATAAGGCACTTTCTTATATGTTATATAACTGGATAAATGCCACTTATCAATTACAACTTCGTCTTGAAATTGCAGAGTTTCTAAAAAATCAAGAAGAAATGATTAAAAAATATTTAGAAGGTGTTTATAATAATATTGACCGTGATGGTAAGGCGCAAACTAAGATCCTTGATGGTGTGTTAGTACAGATTGCCTTAAGAGAATTACGTAGTTCTTATCCTGATAAATATGTGGCTATCCGTTCAACACGTGATGGGGCAAAGTTTATTATTATTAACTCTTTTAACAACGATAACAATAACTACTAATCATGAAAAATGATACAATAGCGGCTGTTGCAACAGCCCATGGCATAGGTTCTATCTCTATTATTCGTTTAAGTGGAGAAGACTCTCTTCAAATTGCAAAAAAACTTTCTAAAAAACAAGACTTTAAACTTCGATATGCAAGCCTTGCTCCCTTATATAATTGTAATGATGAGCTAATTGATGAAGCTATTATTATTTATTTTCAAGGTCCTTATTCATTTACGGCTGAAGATATTGTTGAGTTTCAATGTCATGGTGGTAAGATTGTTGCCCAGCAGGTTTTAGATGCTGTCTTAGAGCTAGGTGCTAGACTTGCTGAACCAGGTGAATTTTCTAAACGAGCTTTTCTTAATGGGCGTATAGATTTAACGGAAGCCGAAGCTATTGCTCAACTTATAGAAGCAAAAAGCGAAGACGCGGCTAAAATCTTAGCGAAGCAGATGAAGGGTGAGTTAAAGGGATATGTAGAGAAGGTAAGGGATGACCTCTTACATATATTAGCGTATTCTGAGGTTACTATAGATTATGCAGAAGAAGACCTGCCTCAAGATCTTATCAATCAAATTTTACAGCGTCTAAGTGAACTTCAACTTCAACTCAGTGACACACTTCAAGCCTCTCAAAGTAGAGCAGGGCTTATGCAAGGTTTTAAGGTCGCTATCATTGGAAAACCCAATGTAGGTAAGAGCTCTTTATTGAATGTCTTATTAAACTATAAACGCGCTATTGTTTCTGATATCGCAGGTACAACAAGAGATACCATTGAAGAAGAAGTTAAAATTGGAACTCACCTGATTCGCATGGTTGATACTGCGGGAATTAGAGAAGCAAATGATGAGATCGAACGTATTGGGATTGAACGTAGTATAGAAGCTATACAAGCCAGTGATATTGTTATTGCCTTGTTTGATAACTCTCGTGAATTTGATCATGAAGATGAAGAGATTATTAAGTTAATTGAAGAATATAAGAATGATAAATCTTTTATTAGTATCATCAACAAAATAGACCTAGATTCAAAATTTGAACTTTCAAAGATTAAAGAGTATAAGCCTCTTAATCTTTCGTGTAAGGATAATGCGAGAGAACTTATTTCAAGTTTAGAATCTATTATGGATACTAAAAATGTATCAGATGAAATGATGTTGATTTCTACACGCCAGATTAATGCTGTTAAAAAAGCTTTGATAGAGATTGATGAGGCTAAAGAGCCTTTAGAAGAACAAGAGCTTGAAATATTTTCTTTTCATATGAATACGGCCATTAATGAGATTTCGTCTATAACACGACCTTTTGAGCATTCTGAGATGTTAGATAAGATGTTTGGTAGTTTTTGCCTTGGGAAGTGATAGTATATGAAGATAATTGCCATTGATTTAGGGCTAAAACGTATAGGTCTTGCTTATAGCGCAGATAAAAATTTTGTCACACCTCTTAATGCTGTAGCACGCAAAAATAGAAATCAGGCTTCTGCTGCAGTCAAAGAAGTCTTAACAGAATGGTCTGCTGAGGCTGTTGTTATTGGTATACCTATGGGTGGAAGCAGTGAAGGTGAGATGCGCCGTCGTGTGGCTCACTTTATGAATCTAGTTGACTTCCAAGGCCCTGTGTATTATCAAGATGAAGCCCATTCTTCTTTAGAAGCACAAGAATCTATGAAGGGCTTTATAAAGCAAAAAAAAGATGGTCGCATTGATTCTTTAGCGGCTAAAATCATTCTTGAAAGATGGCTAAACGAAAATAAAGACGTTTAGGAAATATTCTAGTTAAATATTTTCTCTGAAATAAGATTAGATATAGGTAGATTTTGTGGATTAAAATCTTCTTTTTTAAATCTTTGGGTGAAATATATAATACCTGTCTTATCTTCTTTCGCTCTAAAAACAACACACATCTCATAAGGCATAGGCCCTGCCGTATTGGTTAATGGAAGATGTAATATCTGTTGGCAATGAGGTATATTTAAGTCTTTTGCAAAGGAAGCCCAGTTGGTTATAAGACCCATCTTACAAAACATTCCCTCAAAAATATTGGGAAGAGGCTTAGACAAGCCAATATAGTCTAAAGGGTCTAACAAACTCTTACGGATACCTTCAGCCTCTTTATAGTTCTTCTCATCATATAAGATAGCACCTTCATAGTTCCCAGCATCAATCTCATCAAGGCCCTGTGTCTTAGATCTAAAGTTAATAGCCATAGCGCCTAAGCGAGCCCCAATAAAAGAAAAAAAGCTGGAGGTGACTATATCGTTTGTAGAGACAAAACTACTTTTTGTTTTAGCCTTGCTTTTGACTTGAGATATTTTTTCATTATCAATATAAAAAGCATAGGCACGTGCGTTCTTTCTAAAAAATAAACCACTAAATACGTTAAATATATGAGGAAGTTTAGTTAAATATTTATACCTTTGCTCTCCTAAACTTTGTATGGCATTTGAAAGCTCATTTTCTTTTCGACTTATATTCAGAGCATAAATAGGGACATCTTGAGAGAGCATGTTTAAGATAGTATAATAGGTATGTCCATCAGCTACACTGTGAGAGAGGGAAAAAATGATGGAGAACTTATTTGAGTTATCTTCACTATCAGCAACAAGTGAAAGTTTAGTAACTAAGGAATCTGTATTTATAATACGTATAGGTTTTTGCACAATAAGGGGAATACAGGTTTTCCCCAAATCTGAATAAGACATATTTGAATGTATTTCTATATTTTTAGGACTGAGTGTAAAAAGTTCATTTATGTTCAGATTACTTAACTCAGGATAAACAAGCTCTAAATACTTATTTTCCTTAGTTCTAACAAGTTTTCCAGCAAGCCAAGGGTTAAGTTTTAAGATTAAAGAGAACCGTGTTCTTAGGGCCTGGGCTGCCTTGTTTACATCTCCTTGGTAGAAGCTAATAGTACTAACACCTGAAATATGCTGAGAAAGGGATTTGGACTCTACTTCTAAGAGTTTAATACCTATAGACATAGAATTAAGAAGTCTTGTTTTCAGTTTGACAGCTCAATAAAGGTTTGTTCATATCTATGTCAGTATATACTTCGCTGTCAGTAGAACTTAATTCTATTTCTTTAAAAGAACATTGAAGTTTATAATCTGTATGTATCTTAATGCCCTCTAATGTAGATTTCAGATTAGTAGAGATTGATTGAGCCTGGCTGTGATTAGTATTCTTAAGCATAATTATAAAAGATTTATCATCCCATCGCGCCACTTTATCATCTCCACGAAGAGAATTCTTTAGGGTGTTTGCAACACGGATTAAAATTTCATTATTAGTATCTTCTTCAAATTCACATTCGATATCAAAAACAATTAAACTAAAAGGGGTGTCTTCTTTACGTTGATATTCAGAGATAGAAGAGATCAAATGAGTAAAATAGCTACGTGAATACAGTTTTGTTAAGCCATCTATATCTTTCATTTTATGGAAACCTTTAAGATGGCGTTTTTGAGTAGAAGTCCTCATCCTGTAGTTATCACCTAAAAGAAAACCTTCTATAACACCATCAAGACCATCATTTACACTAAAACCAAAATAACGAGCGGCTCCTTCTTGGTAAAGCTCGATATATTGTTTAAAAAAGGTAGGAACGAAAGTATTTAAGTCTTTAAGATATTTTTTAAGAACAATAAAACCTTCTTTATATGAAAGCCCCCCAAAAAGAGTTTCAAACTCTTTTTGATTTGCCTCAGACATGATATAAGGCTGCTTAGGTGTTATCATTTGGGTGTCACATTTAAAATAGTGGGTATAAAAATATACTAAGGCTGCAGAAGCTTGTTTAGGAGTGTTTTTGTTAATAGTTACTATTCCATAGCTGTATTGAATGTGTGGATTATGGGCAAGATAAATGGTAACAGCCTGCCACAAACTATCAAAGGCACGTGAACCCCAATATTTTGGTTGAACAAAGCTTCTACCTAGTTCTATAGCAGTAGCTGAACATTTCAAAAACTCGTCATCATATATATATTGGTTAGCACTGTAAAGACCTTCAAACCCATGTTCATCAATAATATTTTTACATTCACCTATGCGGTAAGCTGCAACAACTTCTAAGTCTTTATCGTCCCATAATACTAAGTGTTTATAATACTTGTCATACTTGTCATTATCTTTGGCCTTACCCGTTCCTCCACCAATAGCTCTAAATGATATTTCTCTTAGGCGACCAAGTTCACGAATCAAATAAGGAGAATCACTTGCTTCAGCAAGAATTATACGCTTTCCATCACTTGAGTCTCCCAAAAAATTTGCTTTATAAACTTCTTCTTTTAATTTTTTAGTGTTAACAGTACTTCTAATAGTTGTTTGAGTTTTTAAAATATCTTTAAATTGGGTGTTGATATTATAAAGGTGTCGATAAAACATCTCTACATAATCATTAATACTTGAGGTATTATAGGAAAAAGATGAGTAAGGTACAACCTGTCCAATATTAATATGAATAGGTTTTCGTTTACCGGCAATGGCAAATTCATGCACTAAGAATAGGGACGAAAGAGCCTTAGGTAAAAGTATAGACATTATATAAAACAAGACACTATTTCTACCTTCTATTCTAAGAGGCAGGATAGGTGTTTGTGTGCGCTTTGCTATCTTTAAAAAACTGCTTTTCCAAGGGATGTCTTTAACTCCTCGAAAGTTACATCTATCAACTACTCCAGCAGGAAAGATAATGATGGCCTCATCATCGTGTAGGGCCTTATTTATAGCTTTAAGACTCTGTTTAGAAATTGCACCATTAATGTTATCAACAGGAATTAAAAGGGAGGCCATTTGTTTAACGCCCATTACCATACCATTAGCAACAATTTTTATTTTTTTATTTTCTCGTGCATTGGCAATAGTTTCTATCAAGACCATGGTGTCTACTGCACCTGTTGGATGGTTAGCAATGACAATAAGTTTGCCGGTTGATGGAATATGTTTCATCTCATCAGGACTTACCGTACATGTTATGTGTAAGTTGTCTAACATGTTTTGTACAAAAGAAAGACCTTCTAAGTGTTTGTTCCTGTTATAAAGCTTAAAAAACATTTTTTCATGAAAGATGATTTTTATAGTTTTTATAAAAAGGTGTAACACCGGTCTTGGAAGTTTTTCTACGAGTTTTGGTGCGTATTTGTGAACAGATGCAGTAATATCTAACATAATTCCCCCTACTTTTCTATATATAGTTATTATAGTTCAAGTAGGGTTAAGAGGGATAGAAAATGAATAAAAAAATTATATTTTTTAGTTTACGTTACGATTAGTAGTAAAATTTTACTTGGATAAGAAACTCTTATCCTTTCCATCGTAGAGACTTAAAACAGCAGGCAACATAATTAAATCTACTGCAACTGCAATGATCAATGCAATGGCCGTTACAACACCAAAATTGACATTTGGGATGAATTGTGAGAAACTGAAAATCATGAAAGCTGTACTTAAAATTATGGTTGTAAATATGATAGCAGAACCTGCATATTTCATAATATATGTTAATGAGTCTTCAAAATTATAACCTCTTCTCCTGGCCTCTTGATACTTAACTAAAAAGTGTATGGTGTCATCTACGGCTACCCCTATAATAATAGCACCTGAAATAGCCACACCTATATCTATATTTATACCTAGCCAACCCATAACACCAATGACTAAGACAATAGGTAAGACATTGGGAATGATAAATAAAGGTACCATCTTAATACTTTTAAAGATAATGAACATCATGATAGATACAACGGTGATAGCCAAGCCTATAGATTGAACTAGGGTGTCGGTTACATCATGTTGCATATTAGCAAACATAACGGTCTGTCCATTAAGTACGGCAGTGTAAGGAGTATTGTCCCACCAATGCTCTGCCCAATCTATCATTTTTAAGTCTAAAGAGGTATCTACTACATTCATAGAAGCTGTAAGTCTTAGGTACCTCTCGTCTACATCCATCTTGTCATTGATTTCCATACCCTGAGGAAGTGAAAATGAATACAGTAATAGATACTGAGCGACTAAGTTTTTATCATCTGGAATATTTTTTACTCCTGTCATAACCTCACTGAATTTTTTAATAACATCAAGTAAGGAAGTCGTATGCCTTGCATCAGGAAATTCTTTTTTAAAGGCAATTTCAAAGGCTTCAACCGTGCGCAAGAATTCAGGTTTTTTAATACCGTCTTTTTCTTTTGAGTCTAAGACAATTTCATATGTCATTGGACCCGTAAGCTTGTCTTCAATAAAACTAACGGTTTTTCTAAAAGGCACATCTTCTCTAAAATAACGCACAGTATTAGAATCAACACGTAACTTAGTAAGTCCTATTGCCATACTTCCAAAAACAATAATAGAAGCAATCAAAATCTTTAGGTCATATTTGATGATAAATTTTGCATACTTATGGGCTAAATGATTTGTGTCCTCTTGGGCTTTTTTAAGCTCTTTCTCTTTAATTTTCGGATTAATAATAGCTAACATTGCAGGCACAAAAAGCATAGTAAGGATAAAGGCCAATAAGGCAGCATTAGCCGTAGCAATACCTAAGGTCTTAATAGGGATGATCTCAGAAATCCCTAAAGAAGCAAAACCAACAGCTGTTGTTACGGAAGTAAGAAAAACAGGTAAAAAGTTTTTCTCAACCGTATAATGAATAGCCTGATGATTATCTAAGCCTTTTCGTCTACCAATAAGATAAATCCAAAACAGGTGCATAGCGTCTGCAATACCAATAGCCACTATAAACACAGGCATATTCGCGGTAAAGTTATTAAGTTTATATCCTAAAAGAACTTGAATAGATAAGACAATGATAAAGGTGAAAATTACAATAGATATGCTTAATAGCATCCCAGAAGGGCGTTTGAAAATTATCCATAACAAGAGCATAGAAATGATAATAATAATAGGTGTAAAAGTAAGTGCGTCATGTTGGCCTAAGGTAGCAAAAGCCATATTTAAGACAGGGCCTCCAGCTAAGTGGAAGGTGTACCCACTTTCTTTTTCTTCTTTTACGTACTGATTGACATATTGGTTGATCTTTGCAATAGCACCAGGTATCGCACCTGCTTTTGCTGTAATTCTTGCCACAATCATTGTTGTTGTACCATCTGCACTGATAATACGATTAACTAAGGCATCTTCATTCAGGGCAATAGTGTTTTTTTCTTCAAGGTCTTGTTTAGTTAAAGCAGATATATCATCAATAAAGTCTTCAATAATAATATCATCAGGGTCTTCATCACCAGCATGAATATATTGATAATTTGTTAAAGAATCAACTCTGGCCACAAAGGGTGTTTCCCAAAGTTTGTTAGTTAATCTGTTTATAACGCCTAAGGCCTTAGGATTCATAATCCCGTTTTCATCATGAAAGGCGATAATTAAAGAACTATCACTTCCGAAAACAGCCTTGAATTCATCATATTGTTTAAGAGTTTGGGATTCTTTTCCAAACCAAATACGATAAGAACCATCAAACTCAATATGTTTAAGTTGTGTTGCAAAACCAAGACTTAAAAGCGGGATTAAGATGGCGATAAACCATCTGAAACGAATGATAAGGTTAATATATTTTTTCATTAAAAGTAATATCCTAGATTAAGACTTAGACGTTGATGTGTACCCATTAAGCTATAAGCAGTAACCGTGTTTGCATCGCTTGTAGGACGAATATAATAATAACTAAATTTAAGTTTAAAAAGTTCGGCGAGACGTGTTTCATATTCAAAAGAATATACTTGTTCATCATAATCTAAGTCATATAAAAGACCTGTAAGAATACTCGCGTCATTTCCCTCATTAAAACTATAACGTCCTCCAATAAAAAGGTCATTTTGATAGATTTCAAAAAGTTCAAGGTCTGTAAAGTAGTCGTCTCCACTTTGAAGGGCTTCATACCTATAATACTCAGCAATTAAACCTAAGTCTGCTTCATTATAGACTTGAGTTAGAGTGTGCTCTAGACCTAAACCAATATGTAAATAATCTGAAAGTTTTTTTGTTCTGACTGTACCTGTTGCTGTTTTAACAGTAGGAAGAGGATCTGTTTTAATGATATCTGTATACACAGCTTCTATCTTGACAAGAGTAGAACCTACAACTATAGTGTTATAGGACATAACTTTATTTACGAGGTAAGCATTTTCTTGAATACTTGCGCTTGTATTATTATCTGAAAGTGTATATGTATAATATCTTTGTGAATCATACCCATTTTCATAAATGATACTATAATCCCAAGCATATTCTGTGTCTGTTGAGCCTGAATACTTCATAAAAAAGCTAGGTCTTGATCCTGTTTCTTTGTTAAGCTTATCTGTATAACCTAAGCTTACGGGAGTGGGGATAGGACTACCAGGTAGATCACCAGGTTGAACAGCCACAGGAAAGAAATAATACAGATAAGGCTGTGCTGCCATATCTCTATCAGGTTCGCTTAGTTTAACGATAAGGGAAAGTTCACCTGTGTCAGTATAGTGAGTATAAGCGAGGTTAAGTACACCCAGTTTACTACTATCAAATAAGTCTGTGCGGTAATCAGTAGGATTAAAAACATCTGTTAAGTTGTTTACCTCTAATGCTCCCCAAAAACGTACACTTTGACCAAACATAATTTGGTCGTCTTCAAAGTCATGTTGAATATAAAGTTCATCCAAACGTAAGAAAGTACGTTCATTATGTTGAGAACTTCCTTTCACATCATGTGAATCACCCTGAGCATAGATTTTAGATACGATAGATGTATCATCTTCACTGTACTTAAGTTCTAACTCCCCAGAAAGTGTTAAGTTAGCCTTATGTTTTCCTACTGGTCTTTGTGGGTAGCCTTGGGCTATCACATTCACATGACCTTGCACGCTAAACTCACCTTCTTTAGTTAAGTCTTGTATCCATAAATTAACAGGAAGAAGGCTTATTATATCTTGTGTAGTAGAGTCTTGGATACTTTCATCTTCAGATCCACGGTCTTCTTTCTTATCTTCTAATCCTAATCGTTTATTCTCTTCGCTGGCAATATCTAACTTTTCTATAAAACGTGATTTGTAGGTACGAACTAAGATAGAACCATGATATCTTTTTCTAGAGGCTCTTAAGGCAACGTGAGCTTCTTTTTTATCATCATAACAACCACAACGCACGGCTTTTAGGTTGGCAAGGGAAATAAGCTTACATGAAGAAGGGTAATTTTCAAGTTTTAGATAAATACTATTTTTATTATATACACTTGCTAACTGAACAGAGTAACAAGTATCTGTACTATTGTCTGCCAAGGCAGAACTTGTAAGAAGATGTAAACTGAACAAAATTAGAACCAGGGTTTTAAGGTTATTTAAAATTTTTAAAATCATTTTTTTAGGACTCTTTTATGAAACTTTTTTTCTTTGATACCATTCTTAATACTTTCATTTTTCCATACTAAGATAGTTTCTTTATCATTTTGATGGTTTATCATATGCATCTTACCCACACGCCAAATTCCAGATAATTTTTTATAATCATGAAAGTAGGCTGTTTTTAATAATTCATGTTTACGGTCATAATATTCAACCTTAAGTGTAAGAAAGGTCTTTTTTTCTATCCATGATTTTTGTTTGGTATATCCAGAATTTTTTGTTACGGGTATTCTTTCACCTATATATACTTTTTTACCCTTATAAGTAGATATTTTGGGATCTCCCTTATACGTATACTTATCGACATCAAAAGAGCCTAGATCTTCATAAGAAAATTCTGAACCCATAAAAGAGCCAGATTTGTTTTTGGAAGCAATTCTTTTTATACGTTTAAGTGCGGGTAAATAAAGCCATTGGTCATCATCTTTCTTTATATGAGAATAGGATAAAAATTTTGTTCCCTTAACATCAGCAGGGGAAAGAAAGGTCATTAGAGACTTGTCTCCTCCTTTCTTTTCAAGCACTAACATTGACATCTTACGTTCTCGTTTTTGTCCATTTGCATTTATAAGTGTCATAATCATATCAGACTTAGAATCTTTAAATCCACGCATGACCTTGTCACTTTTTTTAGCAACATCATAATTACTCATACCCCATAAGCTTAATGTGAGTAGGGCAAATATTAGAATCTTTCTCATAAATACTTCCTTTTTGGTAGGCCTAAATATAAATTTTCTAGAACTTCCCTCGTGTTATTAAAATGATAATATCATAAAGGAGCATAAATTAATTTTATACTTAAGCCTCTTTTATAAATCATTTATAAAGTGTTTCTTATATACGTTTTAGAGCCTAAAACTTTTGAAAACAATTAAGGACAAGAAAAGGAGACAAAATAACTGGTGACAATGTAATTAGTATAATTTAGGGGTTTTAAATGAGTATATTAGATGGTGTAAAAAGATAATTACGTTCGGTTGTACAGTGGGATAATCCTGGTGTTGATGAACTGTTTTAGCGTTTTTCTGATAATGGTGATGAGATTAAAAATGCATCAAAACTCATTATAGGACCAGGACAGGGATGTGTTTTTGTGTATGAAGGGAAGGTTGTAAGTGTTATTGAAGAAGAAGGAATGACTTCTTTATTGACAGATAATATACATTTTTACACAACAATAACTAAGTTTATGCAAGCCTTTACGAGTGAATATAAGGTGGGTTTGTATTTTTATAAAAAAACGCGTATCTTAGATCAAAAATGGGGAACAAGCTCACCTATAAAGTATGACGATCCTAAATACAAATTTCCTGTTTCATTAGTTACTTATAGTTTTAAGATAGAAAATGCTAAGTCTTTTTTTGTAAATATTTTAGGGGAAAAGAATATTATAAGGTGAGTGATTTTAGATAAATTATGCTTTCGCGTCTTTTTCAAACTATATCAGACTTCTTAGCAACAGCCCAGTTTTCTTGTGCTGAGGTTGATTCTCAAAGAGAAGAAATATCAACTGCCTTAGATGATATTATGGATATGGTTTCGGGAGTTTTCACTTTTACTTCATCTTATAAGTTTTAGGAGGTAAATATGAAATTATTATCATTATTACTTAGTATAAGTTTAGGGGTATCTGCTTCGAGGTAAATATTACTGCGCGGCACATGGACAGGCTTATGGGTGAGGGCATCTTAAAAGGTGTTGAGGCAGGTGCTGTTTTTATTATTAAAGAGGGAAATATAACGTATAAGCAGTTGGTTCCTGAAATTAAACAAGAACCTGACTTCAATGCAGTTTTAAAAGCTATCTCAGGTATATTCCTTACTCCTTTTGGAGTAGGACCTTCTTATCTTCTTTTCCTGATTTATTCTTCATCTAATTCATTTGACAACACTTCATCTAAGAGCTGGCAAAAAGGATCATGAATATCTTTACAAGACTTTAGACCAACATAAGTTTCATTATCTGTTTGATCAAAAATTTTGCAGGCTGTGTCCCAGTTAATATGCTCCCAAAACTCTCCTAAATACTTTGGTCTAGCATTTCTAAAGTCAATATAATAAGCATGTTCCCATACATCACAAACAAACAGAGGTATCATATTTGAAGACATGGGAGTCTGAGCATTAGGTGTTTTTTCAAATTTTAACTGACCACTAGCATCCCTTACTAACCAAACCCAGCCCGAACCAAATAGGGTTGTTCCTGCCTGCATAAATGCTTCTTTTAGTTTATCCATAGAGTCAAAGTCCATATTGATTTTATCAAGAAGTTTTCCTGTTGGCGCTGACTTGCTAGGGCTTAGACTATTCCAATAAAAGCTATGGTTAAATACCTGGGCAGCATTATTAAAGATAGGCCCCTGATCTGCAGTTTTTATAATTTCAGAAAGAGACATCTTGTCTAAGTCTGTCCCCTTAATAAGTTCGTTTAGTTTATTAACATAAGTTGTATGGTGTTTACCATAATGGTATTGAATCGTCTCCGCAGAGATAAAAGGTTCCATTGCATCTTCAGCAAAGGGTAGTTTTGGCATATCAATCATAATCATCCTTATTGTTTTTGTTTTTTACTATAATGTTTTATTATTAATTATTATATTAAAAAAAATATCTAATATTTAAATGAGGTTTTTTTTCAATCTTCCTCTCTTATAATAAAGCTAACGTAAAACACTAAAGGACTAGATATGGATAAGACCCTGATTCAAGATCTATATTATTCAATGTTATTAGGCAGGCATTTTGAATACGCAGCAAAAGAAAATTATTTCCAAGGAAATATTTCAGGTTTCTTGCACTTAGATATTGGACAAGAAGGTCTTAGTGTAGGGTCTATGAAAGCCTTTAAAGGTGATGTCTTTACCACATATAGAGAACATGTTATGGCACTTTCAAGAGGGATGAGCTCAAAGTCTGTGATGGCAGAGCTTTTTGGTAAAATTGATGGGGTAAGTGAGGGAAGAGGGGGATCTATGCATATGTTTAGTCCCTCTCTTAACTTTTATGGGGGTGACGCTATTGTTGGAGGACATATTCCTAACGCGGTAGGATGTGCTTATGCCAGAAAGTATCAAGGTATAAATACAGGGACTATGGTTATCTTTGGTGATGGTGCAACAAACTGCGGGGGCTTTTTTGAATCTATTAACATAGCCTCATCCCAAAAACTCCCTCTTTTATTTTTATGTGAGAACAATAAATACGCCATAGGTACACATATAGATAAGGTATCTGCCTTTTCTCAGCAGGCTAAAAAAGTTGAGGCCTATATGCCCACTATAGAAGTTGATGGTATGGATGTTTTAGCTGTGTATGAGGCTATTTCTAAGGCAGGTGAGTATATTAAAGAAGGAAAAGGTCCTATCTTTGTTGAGGCCATGACGTGTAGGTTTGAGGGACATTCTATTAGTGACGCAAATAAATATAGATCTAGTGAGGAAATGCAAAGATGTAAGAAACTCGATCCCCTTATTAAGTTGAAACCTTTACTGGAGGAAGATCTTCTAAAAAAAATAGAAGAACAGGTCATACAAGAGATTGAAGACGCAGTGGCTTTTGCCCAGCAAAGTCCTGATCCTTCTTTAAATGACTTATACAAATATACCTTGACAGAGGAGGGGCTGAAGCATGCTTTATAGAGAAGCTATTAATCTGGCCATAAATGAAAAGATGTCTGAGGATACAGATATTATCTTATTAGGTGAAGATATAGGTGAGGTAGGAGGAACCTTTAGAGTGACAGAGGGTTTATTGGAAAAATATGGAAACAAGAGGGTGATTGACACTCCTATAGCTGAACTAAGTATAGTGGGTAATGCCATTGGTATGGCCATAGCTGGCTTACGTCCTGTGGTTGAACTTATGACAGCTAACTTTGCTCTTTTAGCCTTTGACCAGATTGTAAACCATATGTCTAAACTTCATTATATGAGTGCAGGTAAGATACAATTACCTATGGTTCTTAGAATGCCTCAAGGCGTTAGTAAACAATTAGGGGCTCAACATTCTGAAAATTATGAACATATGTTGAGCTCTATTCCAGGCTTGTTTGTTTTTGCAGTGAGTAGTCCAAATTATGCTTATCATGCCTTGAAAAAATCCATAGAGATGGATGACCCTGTTATATTTATAGAACATGAACTCTTATATAATAAAAAAGAAGAGGTAGATAAAAATATTGATCTTGACCCTTTTAAGGCTAGAGTTGTTAAAGAAGGTAAGCATATTACTATTATCTCGTATTTAAAGATGCTAGATGATACAGCCTCAGTCTTAGACGAGATAGAAAAAGAATTAGGGTGTAGCTGTGAGCTTATTGATTTATGTTCCTTAAATCCTGTAGACTTTAAAAGCCTAGAACTCTCTATTAAGAAGACAGGACGGTTAGTAATAATAGAAGAGGGTCATAAGATGGGCTCTTTCGGGGCTCAGATTATTGCATGGGCAGTTGAAGAGCTCTTTTATTTTCTTGACGCAGCTCCTCTTAGGCTATGTGGAAAAAATGTACCCATAGCGTATAATAGAAAACTAGAACTTGCTTCTATTCCTACGCCTAAGAGTATTAAACAAGACATTATAAACTGGGGGAGAAAAAGTGGTTTATGAGATTTTTATGCCTCAGCTATCAGATTCGATGGAAGAAGGAAAGTTAATTGCATGGATGGTTAAGGTAAATGATACCGTCAAGATAGGTGATGTTATTGCTGAGGTTGAATCAGACAAGGCGATAATGGAGGTTCAATGTTTTAAAAACGGAATTATTAAGTCCTTGCATATTCAAGAAGGTGAATCTGCCCCTGTTGGTACTGTCATACTAAGTGTTGAGATAGATAAAGAAATAACACGCACTAAAAAGAGCCTTGAGCCTGAAGTTGAGCTTGAAGAAAATGTACCTAAGGTAGAATATACATTAAATAGAGCTATAGCCTCACCTAAGGCAAGACTTCTAGCTCAGTCCTTAGGTATTAATATACAAGCCTTGCAAGATGAATATAAACTCCCTGTACCTTCTCATGAAAAAGATATTATTCTTTATCGTAAAAAGAAGTTTTTTACGCCTAAGGCTCTTTTTCTAATAGAGTCTTATCACTTGGATATAAATGATTTTCAAGTGCAAGTAAAACAAGACTCTTACTCTATTTTAGAATATATTAAAGAGCAAGATATATCTATAAAAAGAAAGATACCAGCCTTTCAAAAGGCACTGATTAAGAACCTAGACAAGTCAGCTTTAAAAGCGGTATATCATATATATGATTATATTGATACCGTGCATTTTGAAAAACATAATAATTATTCTATGACGGCCTGGCTAATGAAGGTTTTTAGTAGATGTATGATGGATTTTGAAGGCTTTAGATCAAGTATCAAAGAAGATTATATACATACATCAGTAAATGCTCATATCTCCATAGCTATGCAAGAAGATAAAAAACTTTTTATGCCAGTGCTAAAAGATGTTAATCTCTTAGATATTAAAAGCATACAAGATAAACTTGCTGAGTGTAAAATGAAGGTGCAAACATTATCTTTGAACCTAGATGAGATGCAAGGCTCAAACTTTGGACTTTCAAACCTTGGATTTACAGGCATACATAGGTTTGATGCGATGATAAATCAAGAGGATAGCTCTATTGCAGCTATTGGAGCAAGCACGGAGGGGAAGATGTCTCTAACTCTAAGTTTAGATCATAGACTGATTAACGGATATGAAGCGGCGTTATTTATGCAAAGGGTAAAAGAGGTATGCTTAGATAAAGAATTTTTCAAAGAGGAGATCAAACATGTATGACATTATTTATATAGGTGGTGGTCTAAATTATGCAGGCGCTATTATGGCGGCTAAAAAAGGCCTGAAGGTAGCCCTTATAGAAAAAGAGTTAGATCAGCTAGGCGGGGTATGTCTGCATAAGGGATGTATCCCCGCGAAAAGGCGCGGACAGGAGGCACAGACGGCTTAT
>DTVI01000314.1:818-1317 GCA_012963655.1 Sulfurimonas sp. | reverse complement strand
TGCTGTTTTATCCAAAACTTTCATGGCTTGGCGGATGGTGATGTCGGGCTGTACGGTGATGTCTTTCATAAATCGTAAAATTCTTTCTTGAGTTCTTCCGGAAGTTTTACGTCCCGCAGAACTTCCAGTATTTTTTCGGTGGCATTACCTTCACCATATGGATTTTTAACCAAAGGAAGCATTTTTTGAAAATTTTCACTAAATAGGGTCGCAATGGCTCTTTTAATTGATTCTTTTGTGGGCTCACAATCAATCACACTTTCTGCCTTCAGCCTACTTTTTTGACGATCCCCAATATTTATGGTGCCTATTTTAAACGTTGGTGCTTCCGCCAAACCGCTGGATGAATTACCAATTACACCATCTACAAATTGCAGAGCTGATAAATATTTTAACCTCCCCATGGAAGGGAATGCTTTTGTATTTGAAGGACGAGCTTCAACAAAATCATGAATCATGGAATTAATAATCCGTCCATTATGGCCGGAGGCAGGGGTAC
>DTVI01000314.1:555-808 GCA_012963655.1 Sulfurimonas sp. | reverse complement strand
ATCCGAATTAGCAAGAGTAAAAATTATGTTTGTATCATCAAGTTCACTCAAGCAATTTAATAGCTTATCAACCTGTTTTTGGGATGTTTCATTCTCTAATGTTACCGGATGGTATGTAACCATTAGATTTTTCCTTCCAAGCTTAAATCCAATGGATTTTTCAAAATCAAGTTTATTTAAAAGTTTAGTTTTATTGATTCCATCTACACCCATGCCTCCCACTAAAAATACTCTTTTTGGATGTGTTCCAGAA
>DTVI01000314.1:0-545 GCA_012963655.1 Sulfurimonas sp. | reverse complement strand
CCAAGCTGAATAATACGATTTTTATATTTTTCAGCAGCAGCAAAATGCCACCAGGCCATTTTGGTGATTGAATGTCTTATAGCTTCATCAAAAGCACCTTCAGTTGTTTCACCGCCATGAATGTGTGCAATTGGTATTCTTGCAAATAGAGCAGCAGTGCTTGCTGCAAAAAGTTCATATCTATCACCTAAAACGACAACCATATTTGGTTGTAATTCAACATATGCATCCGCAAAGCCAATGAGACCCAATCCGGTTGATTTAGAAATGGAACTGGGAGTATCTGCTGAAACCAACATTTCCACCTTTTTATTTATCATAAACCCGTCTTTTTTTAGTTCCTGATAGGTTAAACCAAATTCGGGGGACAGGTGCATACCCGTTGCTACTATTTGCAATTCCAGACCGTGCTCATCCATGATCCTTTTCATAAGCCAATAAAGCTGGCAATATTCAGCACGTGTCCCTGTAACGACACAAATTTTTCTTTTTTTCATCAGATCAAATTGTCGGGCTGATAATCTTTTTCTGCATATTTACCAATT
>DTVI01000313.1 GCA_012963655.1 Sulfurimonas sp. | reverse complement strand
TAGAAAATTAATGATGTATTATGCAAAAAAAAGGAAAATTTAGATAAAATTCCAAAACTAGATGAGGCAATTCTATAAAATAGAAAGTTTCTTCAGATAAAAATATTCTGTGTAATGTAATTCGAAAACATTACTCAAGACATTAAGAAAAGAGATTCAATGGAATTAAAGACAAATAAAATTGACGGTGCAAATGCGGAAATTACGGCTACTTTAGCTCAAGCTGATATCAGCGCAAATGTTGAAAAAATCGCTAAACAATTAGCAAAAACTACAGATGTTCCTGGTTTTCGTAAAGGTAAGGTTCCTGTAAGTGCAGTTAAAAAGCAGTATGGTGAGAAACTTGTTCAAGATGCTGAGTCTGAAGCTTTACGTTCAGTTTTAGAAGAAGGTCTTAAAGATCTTGGTTTTGATAATGATGCTCTTATTGGTGAGCCTCAAGTAACTAAGTTTGACAAGACTGATGATAAAATTGAAGTTGCTGTTACTATCGCATTTCGTCCAGAAATTAACCTTGATGGTTATGCTGAACTTGCTCCTGATACTAAGAAGCCAAAGGTTGCTGCTAAGGCAATTACAGATCGTATCCAAGAACTAGCTCAAGCTCAGGCTGAGTTTGTTGATGTTACTGAAGACAGAGCACTAATTGATGGTGATACTGCTAACCTTAACTTTGAAGGTTCTATTGATGGTGAATTATTTGAAGGTGGAGCAGCTGAAGAGTTTGCTTTAACTTTAGGTTCTAATCAATTCATCCCAGGATTTGAAGACCAAGTTATTGGTATGAAAAAAGACGAAGAAAAAGTTATTAAGGTAACTTTCCCTGAGAACTATGGTGGCGAAAAGCTTGCTGGTAAAGACGCTGAATTCAAGGTAAAGATTAATTCTATCCAAGAAAAAGCTAAAATTCGTATGGACGCAGCACTTGCTAAGAAAATGATGCCTGGTGATGAAGAAGCGTCTATGGATAAGCTTAAAGATCAAGTTAAAGAACAAATTGAAAAAGAAGAATTATCAAAGCTTTATAATGAAGATTTAAAACCTTCTTTACTTCAAGCATTTGTTGCTAAGTTTAACTTTGACCTTCCTACATTTGTAGTTGAGCAAGAAATTGATATGGCACTTAACAAAAAAGCGCAAACAATGAGTGAAGACGAAATTAACGAACTGAAAGATAACCAAGATAAGGTTAACGAGTTACGTGAAACATTTAGAGATGAAGCTGCTAAGTCTGTTAAAGCTACTTTCATTATCGATGCTTTAGCTAAGGCTGAGGGTATTGCAGTTGAAGAAAATGAAGTAATGCAAACTATTTATTTCGAAGCAATGCAAACAGGTCAAGATCCTGCTGGCGTATATGAAAACTACAAAAAGTCTGGTTATCTTCCTGCTATTCAAATGGCAATGGTAGAAGATAAGGTTTTAACAAAGCTTATTGACGCTAAATTACAATAAGTTTTTCTTCAAAAATACATTCTTTTTACACCCATATCTCTTATGGGTGTTGTACTTTCAAAAATGATTAGCTACAATACAAATATCAATTTAAACTTAAATACTATACTAGAAGGTTCTAAATGAGTTATATCCCTTATGTTATCGAAAAAACTGGACGTGGTGAAAGATCATATGATATCTTTTCACGTTTATTAAAAGACCGTATTATTATGATGAGTGGTGAGGTAAATGATCAAGTTGCATCTACTATTGTTGCCCAACTTCTTTTCTTAGAAGCAGAAGACCCTGAAAAAGACATCTACTTTTACATTAATTCTCCAGGTGGTGTTATTACTTCAGGGATGTCTATTTATGACACGATGAACTACATTAAACCTGATGTTTCAACTATATGTATAGGACAAGCTGCTTCTATGGGAGCATTTTTATTAAGTTCAGGTGCAAAAGGAAAACGTTATAGTCTTCCTAATTCACGTATCATGATTCACCAACCTTCAGGTGGTGCTCAAGGACAGTCTACTGATATTCAGATTCAGGCTAAAGAGATCCAAAGAATGAAAGACGATTTAAATGCAATACTTGCTGAAAATACAGGTCAAAAAGTTGAAACGGTTGCTGCTGATACAGAACGTGATAATTTTATGTCTGCACTAGAAGCTAAAAAATACGGTATGATAGATGAAGTGATTTCTAAAAATTCTAAAAAATAATATTTTAGTAAAATAGTTGGGTAAGGATCAATATGGCAAGTAACCTTCGAAAAAGACGTGATATTTCTGCTATTGACTCAGAGACAATAAATCCTTCTTTTGATGGCTCTGGAGATTCTTCTTTAGCTATGAGTGAATCTAGCTCTGATTTAGAGATGTATTCTAAAGAGGTTTTGTCTCAACTAATACAGGACAACCTTCCTCCTACCCCAAATAATTTCACCTTATATTTTGATAGAATTTTAGAAGATAAATCAGAAACCTTGCGCAAGCAGATAAATACTGTCTTAGAGTTTGAAGACAATAGTGATGATGAAAAAAACATTGAATTAGAAAAATCTTTAAAGTCAGGTTTTAACTCTATTAAGTCTGTTCTTCAAGTTACGGCTACTGTATATAAAAATATTGCTCTTATGGGAAAGATACTGGTAAAACGTCGTGAAGAGTTAATGTTATCTTCTGGTAGTGCGGGTGTCTTATCTGCGATTACCTCTCTTGATCAAGATATTGGAAAGTTAAATAACATCTTGAAGAAACAAGTTGATCACATGAAAACCTTGTATCAAGATACCGCTTGTATCGTGAAAAATGTAGACAATGAAACTATTTATGATAACCAGTTTGGTGTTTACAATAAACGTTATCTTCTTAACAAGCTTGAGCAAGAAAAAAATCTTATTGAAGAGTTTAAACATACATCTTCTTTGATTACGATAACACTTTCAAGAGAAATAGAAGAGAGTATCTCTAGTCAAAAAGCTCTTTTATTAATGACACGTACCATTGCGAGACTTTTACTGAAGACATCACGTAGAAGTGATGTGGTAGCACATTATGGATCAGGTATTTTTGTTATGCTACTTAAGCATACTGATACTGCGAATGCAAAACGTGCTAGTCAACGTTTATGTGAATTAGTTTCTACGAGTAATTTTTTCCTAGCAGAAAAAGAGATACAGTTGAAGATATCCATTGGTATAGCCAATATTAGTACAGACCGCTCTGTAGAAGAAACCTTAGTTTGTGGTTTAAATGCCATGGAACATGCTGATAAACATGATGATGAAGATTATTGTGTTTGCAATAAAGACGAAGAAACAAAATAAAGTAGTAGAGTAAATATAAAGATGAAACTTCCTGTAGTAGTATACCCCGACAAACGATTAAAGCTTATTTCCAAGCCTATTGAAAATTTTAACACAGATCTGCATACTTTTTTAGATGATATGTATGACACAATGATTGAGAGTAATGGTATTGGTTTAGCTGCTATTCAAGTGGCTAAGGCTCAAAGAATCTTACTTTTATGTATGCCTGATGAAGATGGTGAACAAAGTAAAGACGTGTTATTAGAAATTATTAACCCTAAGGTGTCTAATGAAGAAGGCACTATAGTCTATCAAGAAGGCTGTTTATCAGTTCCTAGTTTTTATGAAGATATTGAAAGATATGAAAAACTTACCTTAGACTATCAAGACCGACATGGAAAAGCCTTGCGTTTAGAAGCTGAAGGATTACTTTCAGTAGCCATTCAACATGAAATAGACCACTTAGATGGAAAACTTTTTATAGAAAGACTTCCTTACGGAAGATTAAATGACTAGTAGCGAACACTAAAGGTGCCGCTGAAGTCATCTCTCTTTATTGTTTTAGTTATACTAAGATTCTTAAAAAATAATATTTTCATTTAATACGATAATTCCTCATTAGCTTATAAAAATTTCTACCAAGCATAAGATATATATTTTTATGTTAAATTATTATGAAGTATATTTAAGACTGAATTGTTTTAGTGAGGTATTTAATGACGAGAGCTTAATCCCTTCATTGGGACTAAAGACTCATTTCTACTCTGTGTGGGTTACTTGATATAAATCGACTGCTGAAGCAATTAAAATTATACTTGCAACTACACTACCTATTATAAGATGCATTTCATTCATCTTGACTCCTTGTATTTAACATTTTTAAATGTCATTATTTTGTGTAGTTTAAAACACATCACAAGCAAACCGGCAGCCACCTAAAGTTAGTTGGATAAAAGACAAGATAAGTGTAACATAAAATATTTATTTTAGTTCTTAAGTCATTAGTATTCCTTATACTTCCCACTAGCAGGTAGTTTAATTATAATATAACTTAAAATTATAGGAGTTTTAGGCTCTGAAACTTAAATTACATAAATAATTCTTATACTATCTGATAAATTTTACTTAGTTTTCTTACAATTAATCATGAAAAAAGTATATTCGGGATCATTTGAAGGAATTCAAGCCAAAACAGTAAGCGTGGAAACGAGTTTTTCAAAAGGACTTCCTTCTTTTTCTATTGTTGGGCTTGGAAATACTTCCATACAAGAGTCTAAAGAACGTATCAAGTCAGCTCTATGTGCAAATGACTATAGCTTTCCTCCTATGCGCGTAACCATTAATCTTTCTCCATCTGACTTACGAAAAGAGGGGACACATTTTGATTTATGTGGGGCCTTACTTATTGCCTTGCAAAAAGAAAAGGTGGATTTTGAAGATTATTATATTTTTGGAGAACTAGGTCTTGATGGGGAGGTTAAGGAAACTTCATCATTGTTTGCCCTTATCTTGTCTCTATCTCAATCAGGAGAAATGACAAAGGCTATTGTTCCTTTTTCTGCCTTGCAGAAACTTTCTTGTATCCCTAATATACAGTTTTATGGGGTGAAAGACTTACAAGAATGTATTGATTTTTTTGTTCAAGACCTTGAACGTATCCCTGCTGAGTCTACCGCATTGCAACACCCTTTTATCCAGACCAAGTCCTCTAAACTTTTTTATCAAGAAGACTATCCTCTTGATTTTAAAGAGGTAAAGGGACAAGAGCATGCTAAACGAGCGGCCTTAATCTGTGCAACAGGAATGCATAACATGTTGTTAGAAGGAAGTCCTGGATGTGGAAAAAGTATGATAGCAAAACGTTTGTTATATATCTTACCGCCCTTAGATATGCAAGAGATACTTGAGAATGCTAAGCTAGATGCCTTAGAAGGGATTGAACCTGAGTTTTTAGCCCTTAGACCCTTTAGACATCCTCACCACACTTCAACACCTGCTAGTATCTTTGGGGGAGGTTCGAGTCATTCTCGTATTGGTGAAATTGGACTAGCTCATGGAGGTATTTTATTTTTTGATGAACTCCCTAGCTTTTCTAAAAATGTTTTAGAAGCCTTACGTGCACCCTTAGAAGATAAACACATTATGGTTTCACGTGTTAATACCAAGATAGAATAT
>DTVI01000312.1 GCA_012963655.1 Sulfurimonas sp. | reverse complement strand
ATAATTTATCCTTGCATGATGAATATGAAAAGGCCATAGAAATGGGAAATGTTTCAAAAGAAGAAGCAGAAGAGGCAAAGGTTTTCCATGCTCTTGCCTATTCTTATATAGAACCTTGTGAAGACCCAAAAGAGATTTTGCAAGATGTAGAATGGATACAAATCACTGAAGAAGCAAAGGCTTTTTGGAGATATTTGAAAAATACTGTCAGCTCACAAAGAGAAATCACCTTGATGAATCAGTTAGAAAAAGATTTCACTTAGTTTGCCAGTATAAGGTGAATAACTCCTGATTTTTGATAAAAAACAATGTCTTAACATTGACTTTATAAAATCTTAAAGCAAAATTCAGTATAATTCGCGAACTTTAACTCAGGGCATCACGAGTGTCCTGTCAAAGACTAAAAGGATTTTCTAAATTCTTGGTGTCGGAGAGGGTGAAACTCCTTCTCTTTACTGGCATAGGCCTGATTATCACTATTGTTTAACCTAGAAGGATTTTCTGTAAAGATATTTATCTAGAGTTTTCTGAAAAGAAGTCACACAGTGACTTTACTAAAGAGATCGCTTTTGCGGTTTCGTGATAGATGGTTTATACCAACACTAAGCGTTTTTTTGAGAACTCTAAATAATACAAGGAAAATTAATGTACGCAATTATCAAAAACGGTGGTAAACAGTACAAGGTTGAAGAAGGTGATATCCTTTTACTAGACAAAATGTCTCTTGAAGCCAAAGCTACTATCGAAATCAAAGAAGTTCTTGCTGTAAATGCTGGTGAACTTAAGTTTGGTACTCCATATCTTGATGGCGCAGTTGTTACTGCAGAAGTTATCAATGAAGGTCGCGACAAGAAAGTAATTACTTTCAAGAAACGTCGTCGTAAAGACTCTAAGGTTAAACGTGGTTTCCGTCGTGATTTCACAAGAGTTAGAATTACAAAAATTTCTGCATAAGCATTAACTAAATAAAGGACAAACTATGGCACACAAAAAAGGTCAGGGTAGTACACAGAATAATAGAGATTCTGCGGGACGTCGTTTAGGCGTTAAGAAATATGGTGGTGAAACAGTTAGAGCGGGTAACATCGTTATTCGTCAACGTGGAACTAAAGTTCACCCAGGTGCAAACATGGGTATGGGTAAAGATCATACTTTATTCGCACTAGTTGATGGTGTTGTAGTATTTGAACGTTACGATAAAAAGCGTAAGCAAGTTTCAATTATCCCAGCATAATTATTTTCTCGCTTCGGCGAGAACTTCTTCAAAATAAAACACTCTCTAAACATTCAATATTTAATAGTATAATTCTAATAATAAAGTAATATAGTTTTAAATATTCAATAATTTAGAATATTTAAAATAAAGATGAGTAAATCTCATCTTTATTTGAATAAAGTCCCATCAATAAGGATACCTCAGGAAAATGTGAATAAATTTCATATCTTCCTGAATAAAGTCGTTAAATAAGGAATCAACATGTTTGTAGATCGCGTAGAAATTAAAGTATCATCAGGAAGAGGTGGCCCAGGTTGTGCCTCATTTCGTAGAGAAAAATTTGTAACTCAAGGTGGACCTGAAGGTGGAGATGGTGGTAAAGGTGCAGATCTAGCTTTTAGATGTGACAATAATACCCATACTCTTTCACATTTTCGTGGACGTCATCATGCTAAGGCTGATAATGGTGCTCCAGGTGGAACACATAACTGTACAGGAAGATCAGGTAAGACACTTTTTGTTATTGTTCCTCCTGGAACACAAATTGTTGATAAAGAGACGGGTGCGGTTATTTGTGACATGACTACTCATGGAGATGAATTTATTTATCTGCATGGGGGTAAGGGTGGACTAGGTAATACCCACTTTAAATCTTCAACTAACCAAACCCCTACCTACTGTCAACCAGGTTTACCTGGTGAGACAAGAGAAGTTGTCTTAGATCTTAAACTTATGGCAGATGTTGGTCTTGTTGGTTTTCCTAATGTTGGAAAATCTACGCTGATTTCTACTGTTTCAAACGCACGTCCTGAGATTGCAAATTATGAGTTCACAACACTTACCCCTAAACTAGGTCAAGTTGATATTGGCGATTATGATTCTTTTGTTATGGCCGATATTCCAGGTATTATTGGTGGTGCATCTGAAGGGAAGGGACTTGGTACAAAGTTCCTTCAACATATTGAAAGAACAAAAACACTTTTATTTATGATTGATTTAGCTTCTTATCATGAGATGCAATATCAATATGATACACTTAAAGTTGAATTGGAAAACTATTCAAAGGTACTTGCAACACGTTCTTATGCAATTGCGCTTACACGTTCAGATGCAATGAGTCCTGATGTGGCTGAAGAAAAAACCTTAGAGTTTATCAAGATGCTTGGTCTTAAAGCAGACAACTCAAAACAATTCCGTTTTGATGATGATCTTCCTTATTTTGAACAAATTCCTGACGCAGCAGGTCAGTATGATCACGGCTTACCTTTTGTAGTTGCACCTATCTCATCAGTAACACATAAAAATACAAAGGCAATTTCTCAAGCACTTTTTGAATTGGTTTCTACTCAACGATGAAACGCTTAGTTCTTAAGGTTGGTTCAGCTGTTTTAACAGAACAAAACCATATGGCTAAAGAGCGTATACAAGCTCTTGTAGACTTTATTGTAGAGTTACGGGAGAAGTATGAGGTTATTTTAGTTACTTCAGGTTCTGTAGCAGCGGGATATACTGAACTAAAGCTTGATAAAAAGATTCTTGCAAATAAACAAGCTCTTGCGGCTATCGGTCAGCCTCTTTTAATGCACCGATATAAAAAGCTTTTTGAATATTATAATATTATTACCTCTCAAGTTCTTGTGACAACATCAAATTTCAATACCTCTGAACAAGTCAAAATTGCTGAAAATGCTATTAATACACTTTTAAAACATGGTATCTTACCTATAGTAAATGAGAATGACGCTACTTCAATAGATGAACTTATTCTTGGTGATAATGACCAACTTTCAGCACATGCAGCCTTTTATTTTAATGCAGAGATGTTAGTGATTCTTTCAGATATAGATGCGTATTATGATCATGACCCTAGAACACATCCTGATGCAAAGGCTTTTAAAACAGTAGCTTCAATCAAAAAAAGTGAACTTGAAGATAACTCCACTCCAAATAACGCTTTTGCAACGGGTGGAATTGTAACGAAGTTAAAGGCCGCAGACTTTTTACTTCAGCGTGGACAGAAAATGTTTTTAGCCTCTGGTTTCGATCTAGCATGTGCACGAAGTTTTTTACTAGATGGTAAACAAAAAGGTGGGACGCTATTTCAATGATTAATATCATATACATGGGAACACCTGATTATGCATCTACTATCTTGCAAAAGCTTGTAGATGATGATGAAATTAATGTCTTATCTGTTTATACTCAACCTGATAAGCCTGTTGGACGTAAAAAAGTTTTAACTTCTCCTATCACAAAGCTAGTTGCTCTTGAGAATAATATAAAAGTATATCAGCCTCTGAACCTTCGCTCTATACAAACGCAAGAAGAAATCAAGTCTCTTAATCCTGATTATATAGTTGTAGCTGCTTATGGACAAATTCTCCCTAAAAACATTTTAGAGATTGCACCTTGTATAAACCTACATGCTTCTATTTTACCTCAATATAGAGGTGCTAGCCCTATTCAACAGTCTTTACTTAATGGGGATAAGCAAACCGGTGTTACGGCTATGCTTATGGACGTTGGCCTAGATACAGGTGATATCATAAAAATAGCAAAAATGGATATCCCTGAAACTATGATGGTTGAAGAACTTTTTGATTCTTTAACACATCTTGCAGCTGACTTGACTTTAGATGTGTTAAAAAACTTCAAGACATTCACTCCTATTAAACAAGTGGATGAAGAATCAAGACATTGCAAAAAGATTTCTAAAGAAGATGGTTTAATTGATTTTGGTAATGCCCTTAGTATATTTAATAAATACAGAGCCTTCACCCCTTGGCCAGGTGTTTATTTAGAAAGTGGACTGAAATTCAAAGAAATTAGTTTACAGTCTGCGCAAGGGCATTATAAACCAGGAGAAGTTCTGATAGTGACTAAGAATTCTTTTATTGTGGGATGTAAAAAAGGTTCACTTAGAGTAGATCGTCTTCAACCACCATCAAAGAAAGAGATGGATGTAGCTTCTTATTTAAATGGAAAAAGGTTAAAACGTGGAGATACTTTGGTTTGATGAACTAAGCTCAACACAAACCTATTTAAAAGAAAAACTAAAAGAGGGGAAACTTTCTTCTCCTATTGCCATTGTTGCTTCTAGACAAACTCAAGGAATAGGATCACGAGGAAATTCTTGGATTGGACTAGAAGGTAATCTTTTCTTTTCATTTGCTATTGCACGTGATACTCTTCCAATGGATTTAGCCTTAGAATCTTCTTCTATTTACTTTTCCTATATATTAAAAGAATGTTTAGAAGAAGCTGGCTCAAAACTTTGGTTAAAGTGGCCTAATGATTTTTATATGTCTGAGATGAAAATTGGTGGAACCATAACATTTTTAAGAGAAAACGATTTGATTTGCGGCATTGGATTAAATATTGTAGAATCACCGGAGGGCTTTAATTTCTTAGATATAAATATAAATAAACAAGAGATATTAAACAAGTTTTTTAAAAAAATAGAAAATAAGACTTCATGGAAGCAAATATTTAGCAAATACAAGATAGAATTTGAACGAAGTAAAAGTTATCATACACATTATGAAAACAGCAGAATTTCATTAGAGAACGCAGTCTTGAATACAGACGGCTCTTTAGAGGTAAATGGGGAAAGGATTTATAGCCTAAGATGAGTGAAGTAATTTCAATAGCAAATCAAAAGGGAGGGGTAGGTAAGACTACAACTGCCGTTAACTTAGCAGCATCATTAGCAGTAGCAGAAAAAAAAGTGCTGCTCATAGATGCAGATCCTCAGGCCAATGCAACGACTTCTCTTGGCTATCATCGAAATGATTATGAGTACAATATTTATCATGTACTTATTGGCACTAAAAAAATAGATGATATTATTTTAAAGACAAGTCTTCCAACCCTTTCACTTGCTCCTTCAAACATTGGTCTTGTTGGTGTAGAAAAAGAATTTTATGATGCAAAAAATTCTAAGGGTAGAGAGCTGATTTTAAAAAAAGCTATTGATAAGGTTGTTAAAGACTTTGATTACATTATAATTGACTCACCTCCAGCACTTGGGCCAATGACTATTAATGCCTTATCTGCTTCAAACTCAGTGATTATTCCTATTCAATGTGAATTTTTTGCTCTTGAAGGTTTAGCGCAACTTTTAAATACAGTACGTTTGATTCGTAAAACAATTAACCCTAAGCTTTCTATCAAAGGCTTTTTACCAACAATGTTCACGGCTCAAAACAATTTATCAAAACA
>DTVI01000311.1 GCA_012963655.1 Sulfurimonas sp. | reverse complement strand
AATAACCCCAGTTGCCAAGGGAAGTTGTAGGTTTGTCCCTCCAAATTACTCAATGCATCCAGCTGTGCAGAAGAAAGTCCATTTTTGTCCATTTCCGCAATTTTTTCAGCCGTGACAACCATGTTTTTTTGTAAAGAGTACTCAACCACTTTCAGTCCTTGCGTACTGTTCAACATCACTTTTTCCTCAACTGAACGTACAACTTCGGCAGAACTCCGGAAAACGGTACCAGTTAATTCTTGTAGTCCGGACGTTTCAATTCCCTCTTTTTGAAACTTTTCGATGACACTTGCAGAGAGCAGATAAGTTGAATCACGCTGTACGGTTTGCTGGAAAACATTTTGCAGAAAATACAAACCAACAAAACAAAGCAAACATGAAATCACTGGTGTGATAACCCAGCCTTTGACAATGCTGTAAACACGAGGCCACTGGATTTCCCTGCCGCCCTGGAGCATTCCAATTCCAATCACCGCACCAACCACAGCTTGAGAACTTGAAACTGGAACAAGCGGAATGGTTGGTAGAGACATGTTGGCCAGCAATTGTTCCAGTCTTTCAGAAGCAAAAAGGAAGAGCACAATCGAGTGTGACATCACGGCCACCCACGCAGCCAATGGAGTAAGTCTCATCAATTCTGAGCCAACTGTCATCATCACGCGTTTGGAATAGGTGAAGACGCCGACAGCAATCGCCAGTCCCCCCACTAAAAATAGTTGCTGCGCCGAAGAAATGCTAAAGCCCTGTCCAAACTGCATGTCCGGAAACGGAGCCACGGGAACAAAAACTCCCATCACGTTGGCAATATTATTTGCGCCCAAACTATAGGCACCAAAGGCTCCCGCCAAGATTAAAGCCACACGTGTATAACCGTCGAAACGTATCAACCCGACTCCCATTTTCCGTACAAAGAATTTGGACAAAGTAAACAAAATTGCTGCGATTACAGCGGACAACAATGGGCAAATTATCCAAGTCGAAAGAATTTTAAGTAAGGAAGAAATATCTGTATAGGAATCACTAAACAGGTTCCAGCCGATAATCGAGCCGATAATCGCCTGACTGGTTGAGACAGGAAGCCCTAATTTAGTCATCCAATAAACTGTCAAACCCGCGGCCAGAGCAGCCATAAAGGAGCCGCCTATGGCATTTACCGCACCAAGTTTTCCCAAAGTTTGCGCCGCGCCTGTTCCGCTGACAAACGCACCGAGAACCACAAAAACACCGCAAATAATCGCCGCGGTTGTAAAACGAACCATACGGCTGCCGACTGCTGTACCGAAAACGTTGGCCGCATCGTTTGCGCCAAGTGACCAACCCAGAAAAA
>DTVI01000310.1 GCA_012963655.1 Sulfurimonas sp. | reverse complement strand
ATCATTCTATTGCGTATGAGCTTTTTCATAGAGATATTATCATTACGCCTCATCCAAAAGAGTTTGTGCATATTTTACGTACAACACAGCTTGCTGATATCTCAGTAGAGCAACTTCAAGATGATAGGTTTTATTATACAGAGCTTTTTTGTGAGACTTATCCTAATATAACGCTTATTTTAAAGGGTTCAAACAGTATCATTGCAAAAAGTAAAACCTATTTCATTAACCCTCATGGAAGTTCACGTTTAGCCAAGGCTGGAAGCGGGGACGTGTTATCTGGGATTTGTGGGGCCTTACTTGCCCAAGGGTATTCGAGTTTAGATGCGGCGGTTCAAGCTTCTTTGGCTCAAACTATGTCTGCTCAAAGCATTAATAAAAACTCATACTCCTTGCTAGCAGAGGATATTATCAAAGGACTTTCTAACTTATGAAACGTATCGTAATTTTATTTAGTGGCCAAGGTTCTAATATGCTTCGTATCATTGAAGAAGTAAAGAAACATAAAGACATAGAAGTAGTAGCCGCTATTACCAATAAAAAAGAAGCAGAGGGAATCCAAAGGCTTAAACCTTATGATATAGCCTTAAATATTATTAGTCATAAAGATTATGATAGCCGAGAAGAATTTGATCAAGAACTTGTCAACCGTATAAACTATTATAAACCTGATCTCGTTGTGCTTGCTGGCTTTATGAGAATTTTAACACCTATATTTACACAAAATATTAAGTCTATAAACCTGCATCCTTCTATGCTTCCTCTTTTTAAGGGAGCTAAGGCGATTGAACAAAGCTACGCCAATGCTGATAAGCCTGCGGGCATATCGGTTCATTGGGTAAGTGAGGAGTTAGATGGAGGGTCAGTAATAGCGCAAAAAGAACTTCCCCGTATAGAAGGGGAAGCTTTTGAATCCTTTAAAAATCGCATACACTTACTTGAATATGAACTTTTACCTCATACAGTAGTGCGATTACTTCAATAACTTATTAGTTTGTGTATGTTATAAACCACACATAAATTTAAATAGAAGCACGGTTTTACTGTGCGTGAGCTGATCGCTGAGAAAAACTTGGCGCTAGCATAGACAAATGGCTTTACTCATTTGTCGTTAAATTAATTGATTTAGGAATTAATATTATGGATAACATCTTAAAAATCGGAAAATATGAATTAGGTTCAAGACTTATTGTGGGTTCAGGTAAGTATGACTCATTTGAAACAACTAAGGCAGCTACACTAGCTTCAGGTTCGGAACTTATCACAGTTGCAGTACGTCGTTTAAACATTACAGACCCAAACAAAGAAAACTTACGTGATACATTTAAAGGTACTAATGTTAAGTTTCTTCCAAACTCAGCAGGATGTACTACAGCAGAAGAAGCAATCACTCTTTTTCGTTTGACTAGAGAAGCTACAGGGATTGACCTTATTAAGCTTGAAGTTATTGGAGATACTCAAAAAACTCTTTACCCAGATGTACTTGAGACTATTGAAGCATGTAAGGTTTTAGCTAAAGATGGTTTTACTATCATGGCCTACACTTCAGATGATCCAATTATGGCAAAACGTTTAGAAGATGCGGGTGCTCACGCAGTAATGCCACTGGCTGCTCCTATTGGTTCAGGACTTGGTATTCAAAACCCTTACAACATTGTTTTTGTTAGAGAAGCTATTTCTGTTCCTGTTATCGTTGATGCAGGTATTGGTTGTGCATCTGACGCAGCTTATGCAATGGAACTTGGGGCAGCAGGTGTACTTACTAACACAGCTATCGCTCAGGCTCAAAATCCAATGATTATGGCTGAGGCTATGAAACATTCTATTAAGGCAGGTAGATTATCTTATCTTGCAGGTAGAATTCCAAAACGTCCTTATGCAACAGCTTCATCTCCAGTAGATGGAATGATTCAGTTCTAATCTTCTTTCTCTTTTAGAAGGTACTGTTTTAGCAGTACCTTCACTTCCCTTTATACAAATATATTCAAAAGATTTAACATTACCACAATTAATGCGGGTGGAACAAGGTATCGTAATACAAAATACCATACACCAAAACCTATATCATTCATTGAACTCTTTAAGCCTGCACGTACTTGTTCTTTAGGTACAACATATCCGATGAAAATAGATATCAGTAAGCCTCCTAATGGCAATAGTACTGAGGCCGTAATAAAGTCTATCCAGTCAAATAAGTTTCTTGAACCAAAGGTGAGAAGTTCAGAATACTCTTTTGTATTAGCTAAGAGGGCTAATATCCCAATGATATAGAAGAAGCCTCCTGCTAGTAATGAAGCACTCAAACGGGTGTACTTATATCTATCTATCAGGTATTGCACCATAGGCTCTAGAAGTGATACTGCTGAGGTTAAACCAGCAAATGCAAGACTGATAAAGAAAAGAACAGCTAAAAGGGTTCCCATGCTCCCCATTTCATAAAAAACAGCAGGTAAGGATATGAAGACTAACCCTGGACCCTTAGAGGGTTCTTCTCCGTATTGAAACAAAAAGGTAAATAAAATAAGCCCTGCAATAATAGCAATTCCTGTATCTAGGCCAACAATAATAAGAGAGGTTCGTGTAAGGTTTATCTTCTTAGGTAAGGAAGCAGAGTAGGTTAAGATAGAAGCCATACCTAAGGACAGGGTAAAAAAGGCATGCCCTACGGCAGTGACTAAGGTTTCTGAGTTTATCTTAGACCAGTCAGGATTAAACATAAAGTCTAAAGCTTGAGAAAAACCATCTAAAGTAGTTGCATAAATAAACATCCCTCCTAAGATCATAATAAGTGTAGGCATCAAGATATAATTCATTTTTTCAATACCTGATTTGATTCCTTTGATTACGATAATAGTTGTGGTCAAGAAGGCAAGGGTATGATAAAATATTTGTGTACCAATACCCGTTTGTAAAAGTTGGGTAAAGCTATATTCTGCTTCTTCTACAGAAGAGGGCAAGGAAACGAGGGCAACAGAAATATAATGAAAGATCCATCCAATGACAACAGAATAAAAGGTTAAAATCATTATTCCAGTAAAACCAATAAATCCTGCAAGTTTCCAAGTACTCTTATTTTGAGGTGCAAGCTTTTCAAAAGAACCTACTGAATCAATTCTCCCCATGTACCCAATAAGCATTTCTGCAATCATCACAGAAAAGCCTATGCCGAAAACAGTGATAAGGTAAACAATGACAAAGGCACCCCCTCCATTTTCACCAGCAATATAAGGAAACTTCCAAATATTTCCTAAACCTACTGCTGAGCCTGCTGCCGCCAAAATAAAACCTAAACGTGAAAAACGTGCAATCTTCATAGAAAACCCTCAAAATAATGTTAGATTATACTCATTTCTTGTTAAATAAAATTGATTCAAAATGTATTTGTTCATTTGTTTAAAATACTATTGACATTAAAGAACCTTTTGTATATAATTTCGCCTCATCAATTAACGTTGTTGAACAAGTGTCGGGGCGTAGCTCAGTATGGTTAGAGTACCTGGTTTGGGACCAGGGGGTCGAAGGTTCGAGTCCTTTCGCCCCGACCACTTTTTTTATTCATTTTCTTAAAAATGTTTCTTTTCAAAATTTTTGACTTTTATAACACATGGTGGGATTAGCTCAGTTGGTTAGAGCACTGGTTTGTGGTGCCGGGGGTCGCGGGTTCGAATCCCGTATCCCACCCCATTTATATATTTTAAAAATCTTGAAAAATCGACTTATTTAAAGACTTTCTAAACAGAGCTTTTTGATAAGTCACTTTTTAACCGACTCTTAGAAAAGTCGGATTACGCGCCTGTGGCTCAACTGGATAGAGTAACGGACTTCGAATCCGTTGGTTACAGGTTCGAATCCTGTCAGGCGCACCAGTCGCTTGACTTAAAATGTGCGCTCTTAGCTCAGCTGGATAGAGCAACGCCCTTCTAAGGCGTAGGCCAATGGTTCGAATCCATTAGGGCGTACCACTTATTATTGTTATGAATTCTGTTTTATATATGCGGATGTGGTGAAATTGGTATACACGCTAGACTTAGGATCTAGTGCCGCAAGGCGTGGAGGTTCAAGTCCTCTCATCCGCACCATTCATAAAGCAGAATTCATAACATTAATATTTTAACTTCTTAACAATCACATGCGGATGTGGTGAAATTGGTATACACGCTAGACTTAGGATCTAGTGCCGCAAGGCGTGGAGGTTCAAGTCCTCTCATCCGCACCACTTACATAAAATTTCTCATAACTTAGCAACTTTCAACAAAACATAAAAATACTTTAGATAAACTCTCAATCTTTTAAAAGCCCGATTAACTCAGTGGTAGAGTGCTTCCATGACATGGAAGAAGTCACTGGTTCAAGTCCAGTATCGGGCACCACTTTTAAATTAGCTTTTTTAAACCACCAAACTTCTTCAAACACTACAAGATTTATCTTATACAGTAGAACTAAGATGTAAACTATCACCAATGAACTAGATCTAATGAACTATCATAATCAAAACAATGGATTAAAACATGATAAGTATGAGTATTAAAGCATATGCACAGTCTCACAAGCTAAGTATCTATAATGTTGTTAAAATGACAAAAAATGGTACTTTAAAAACCGAGCTGAAAAAAGTCAATGGAATAGATGAAATTTTTGTACTCGAAAATGAAAATATAGGCTTAGAAGCACAGAATAAAGAAGATATTAGCGATTATGAAAAAGCTTATTTTAAATTAAAGCTCAAGTACAATCAGCTTCAACAAAAATACGAAAACCTGCAAAAAAAGATATAGAAAAAATACTTCAAACACTATAAAGTAAAATTTAGATAAAATCACGCAATTTTATTACAATAAATTTCTCGTGAGATACGAGATATAGGACAAATATGGACGCAATAGCGATTAGACATGAAGACGAAGTTTATGATTTACAAACAGCTAAAGAACTAGGCATAGAAGGTGAAGGCATTGAGCTTGACAATTCTGCTGATTCTTTAAATGTACTTCGTCACTCAACAGCTCACCTTTTAGCTCAAGCGGTAAAGGCACTTTACCCTGAGGCAAAGTTTTATGTAGGACCTGTAGTTAAAGAAGGTTTTTATTATGACTTTAAGGTTGATACTGAAATAGGTGAGGCTGATTTAAAAAAGATTGAGAAGCAAATGCTTTTCTTTGCTAAGAAAAAACACGAAATTGAAAAATACGAAATTACTATGGATGAGGCAAAAATCAAATTTGCTGATGATCATTTAAAGCTTTCGGTAATGGAACGTATTCCGAGTGAAACGGTTTCTATTTATAAGCAGGGTGAATTTGAAGACTTATGTCGTGGTCCTCACCTTCCTTCAACTAAGCACATCCGCTATTTTAAACTACTTAAAATTGCAGGTGCTTATCTTGGTGGAGATTCTAAAAACGAGATGCTTACACGTATCTATGGAATCGCATTTGCAGATAAAGAATCTTTAAAAGCACATATGACTATGCTTCAAGAAGCTGAAAAAGGGCGTGTTCCGATGATTATTGTTATTGGTGAT
>DTVI01000309.1 GCA_012963655.1 Sulfurimonas sp. | reverse complement strand
CTTACTTTTTCGCATAAATACTCCTGATTTATTTTATCAGAATTATTCCGTTTTTAGTAGTCTAGTTTTTGGGGAGGCTTACAACAACACCACTTTTACTTAATGCAGGATTTTTAAAAAAAATACGGGACAAGATCGAAAATACCGTTCAAAATGTGATAGATGATACTTTGTTTAATATACAAGCTGAGACAAATGCAGGGGGACGTATCGTTTCAGATCCTGCTGGAATTGATTGTCATAATGGAGACGGTGATTGTATTATTCGAAACTATGAACAATTGAAGTTTGACATAGAAGACCTTATCATAACAATGGAAGCCATTGCTGATCCTGGTTATAGAGTTGAAAGCCTTAGTGGGAACTGTCTTCGTGTCTCAGGTAACAAATGTTACATGAGAGCAGGTGGAAATACAAAGGTAAAGGCTATTTTTGTGCCAATGAGATCCACAAGTAGTGAAGGGCAGGTAGCAAAGAGTGTTAGCTTTATTGCTATGGGAGACTTTGGAACAGGTAGTAGTGGGCAATACAAAGTAGCTCAAGCCATAGAAAGTCATTGTCAAAATAATGCCTGTGATTTTGTTCTTGGTATGGGTGATAATATGTATAATACTAAAGTAGGCAATCCTTATCATAAGAGCTTTGAAACAAATTTTGAAAAACCTTATGAGAACTTAGATATGCCATTTTATAGGGTTATTGGAAATCATGATGCAGGTCTTCTTGGTGATGGTGATGGTGGCTCAAACAAACTCGCAGAATCACAGGTTGAATATTCTTACAGAACAGATAGAAGTTCAGAGAAATGGAAAATGCCGGCTAAGTATTATCACTTTACATCAGATGAAAATGATATTAATCCAATTTTAGATGTTTTTGCCTTAGATACAAGTGCCTTAAATGGTCTTATTGATCCGACACCAAAATATGAAGTCTATTCTTATGCTTACAAAGAAGGAAAGTGGCTTGATAATGCGATTAGCAATTCTACGGGTGAATTTAAAGTTGCTTTTGGTCATCACCCTTATGTGTCTAATGGAAAACATGGAAATGCGGGTATGTATGATCAGGTTCCTTATATTGGTCCATCAACCTTAATTCGTAAGGTCACGGGTAAAATATTCAAAGATTGGTTTGAAGAGCATGTTTGTGGAAAAGTTGATGTGTATTTTTCTGGTCATGATCATAATATGCAAGGACTTCCTCCCGTTGCGAACTGTGGAAAAACACTTTTTGTCGTAAGTGGAGCAGGTGCAAAGGCTAATGCTATTTATCATCCAAGTGCTAATCAAGTTTTTTATCAGTACTCAAATAAAATTGGTTTTACTTATGTAACCATCAGAGGGAACTACTTTACCAATACTGTTTATAGCGTAGATTCGGAAAGTGGTGTTTTAACAAAAGAATTTACGGGAACATTTAAGCGCTTTATGGGGAAGAAAGAAGCTGATGTAAAAACTTTTGATGCGGCTTATTATCTTGAAAGGTACCCTGATTTAAGAGCTGCCTTTGGAAAAAATCATAATGCGGCTTCTAATCATTGGAAGAGATACGGACTAAAAGAAGGTCGTCAAAGTTCATCTGAATTCAATGTCAAATTCTATCTTGACTCTTATGTATACTTGCAAAATGCCTTTGGTAGCAGAAACTATCCTGCTGCATTAAACCATTGGAATCAATATGGAAAGTATGAGGGTAGAATCCCTGTAAACTAGGGAATCATTCTAGATGCAAAGTTTATAGCTACTGGGTATGCTAAGAAATTAATACATAGGTAAATATGGGATCTAATTCTCAAAAGAAGATGAAATCATTTAATTTTTTCATCTTCTTTTACGAGGAGTTATCTTACTTGTCGTCTTCTTCGTCTTTTTCCATTTCTGCACGTACTTCGTCCATGTTAATACCTTGAATATGTTTTATAAGTTTATGCATTCCTTCTTCTGGCATTGAGCCTGCTTGGTTAAGTAAGATGATTCCATCTCTAACCACCATGATTGTAGGGATTGAGGTAACACCATAATGTGTGCCTATAGCTTGTTGCTCTTCTGTATTTACCTTAGCAAAGATAAGATCAGGATATTGTTCTGATACCTTTTCAAAAATTGGACCAAACTTAATACATGGTCCACACCATGGTGCCCAGAAGTCTATAATTACGATTTCGTTGTTATCAAGAGTCTCATTGAAGTTTTTAGTTGTTAAGTTTATGTATGCCATGTGCTTAGCCTTATTAAATTATTTTACTTTTAAAAAAATGATATGTAGTCACTTTTTCTCGAGGTGTCTTTTTGAAAAAGGGGAGTATAACAAAGAAAATATTTATCTTTACTTATTCTTATAATTTAAATAAATAATATTTATATTGTTTTATCTTCCTCTACTCTTTATTCATTTAATAGTGTTCTGGATTTTTTTTAAATTTTGCTATAATTTCATTTGAAAAACAATTATCTTTTTCTTTGCTTATACTTGAGTTTATAGATGATTGTAAAAAAGGATGAATGCTGGAACTTCAAAGCAGTATTACTAGAGAAAATCTTAGAGTTTTAATGACTTCATTTTATACAAAAGCGATTAATGATGACTTATTAGGCTTTTATTTTGTGCATGAACTGGGTGATGATATTACAAGTGAAGAGTGGATAGACCATGTTGAGCTTTTAGCTGATTTTTGGTTGGCTAAGATCTTAGGTGAAGATACATATTATGGTAACTTTGTTGGTGCTCATGTTAAAATGCCCCTTATCAAAAAGGAAAGTTTTGCAAGATGGTTAGACCTCTTTTCTCAAACGGCTGATGAGGTTTACTCACCAGAAGTAGCTGCGGTTTTTAAGAAAAAAGCTATTGAGTTTGTAAAAGAGTTTTTTACGAGTAAGAAAAAAATATAATTTTAAAAATATAGAAGTTTTAAAGGAAATAAAATGTCAACAAATGAAAAATGGGATGTACTGTTTATTAAAGATCCGGAGTCACTCTTTGACTCAGAAACTAAGGCCTTTGATGAATTGTTTCGTAGAGTAGATAAGGTTCAAGGCAGAGAAGAAGCACTTAGAAAGTTTAGCACTAATTTATATGATATGGTGATTTGTGACTTAAGCGTTAACCCTGAAGAGATTGCCTTTATGAAAGAACTTAAGGACAAGAAACCTAAGATGACAATCTTTGTCTTAGTAGATGAACAAGATACAGATAAGGTTTATGGCTTTGCTGACTTAAACATTAATGCCTTTATTTTAAGCCCTGATCAGTTTGATGAAGCCTTAGGTGAAATTTCAAGATTCAACCCTTACTTAGAAACTAAAGATTAATAGGCTTTAAAAGACAGATTAGATTTTTTTTGAGACTTATGTAGAAATTATCTGCTTCTTTTAGTTCTGATTTATTCATGCTCATCCTTTACAGGCATGCACTATAGAAACAATTTCCTTAGTAAAGGTCTTTAATCTTCTAAGTATGTTTATGCCTTCTTCTTCCTACCTTAGGCCTTTATAACAGGGTCTTAGTTATAATGCGATAAGACTAATACTTGGACAATTATGAACACTACCCATTCTTGCGGCACTAACTTTAAGACCTTACTTGAAAAGGCCCAAACAAATGTTAAAGAGCTTATAAAAACAGTTTTTACGCATACCAATAAAGAACATGCAATTGTAGTTTATGATACAAGTTGTACACTTTCTATGATCTTATCTAAGGCTTATATTGAGGCTATACCTCATGCTAAGGCAGTAGACTTTAATGAGACTAAGGCTGAAGATATTTTAAGTCTTTTTGATGGACTTAAAGAAGATGACCTTGTTGTTTTAGTGCAGTCCACAAGTTTTAGACTTGACGCCTTTAGAATGCGTGTTGAATTGTTTAAAAAGAAGATTAAGGTTTTAGAACATCCTCACCTTTCTCGTATGGCTGAGGATGAGATAGAGCATTATATTAATGCTCTTGAATATGAAGAGTCTTATTTTCGTGGCTTAGGTCGCAGGCTTAAAGATAAGGTAGATTCAGCGTCTACCTGTGTTCTGGACACAGGTGGTGATCTTTTAAGCTACACAGCAGGCTTTGAGCCTGCAAAGTTAAATATTGGTGATTATACTGATATGGTAAATACAGGGGGCCAGTTTCCTATAGGTGAGGTATTTACGGAGTCTAAGGACTTATGCTCATTAAATGGAAGAATGAAGCTCTTTTGTTTTGGGGATGTGAGCTATAAGATTAATGTACCCGAAGTGCCAATTACACTTATTATAGAAAAGGGCAGGGTCGTTGATGCTTTAAATTCAACACCTGCCTTTGATCTGATTATGTCTAATATCAGACGTGATGAAGGAAATGAAATCTGGGTTAGAGAATTAGGTTTTGGACTTAACCGTGCCTTTGCTAAAGACAGACGGGTAGCAGATACGGGATCATTTGAGAGGATGTGTGGGGTTCATATTTCCTTAGGACGAAAGCATGGAATTTATGGTAAACCTGATTTTAAACGTCGTGATGGTCGGTATCATGTGGATGTGTTTTCTGATACTAAGACCTTAAGTCTTGATGGAGAAATTGTTTACGAGAAGGGAAAATGGCAGGTATAAATCATAATATTATAATAAACTTATGCCCTTATTAAGGGAAGTTTATGAAGAAAGTGATGTTTGCGCAAGAAAAATCTCATTCAAATGTTGAGTGTAAAGAAGGATGGAAATTCCTTATTATTGAAGATGAGGAAGAAGTCCCCCAAATAACTAAAAGGAAGTATCAAGGTTTATGCTCAACCCAAAAAAGGTTCGGAGTTTGTTATCCGTATGCCAGATGTTATACAGGCCTAAACTTTAGCTACAACATCAATTCTAATTTCTAAGAGAAGTATTAATATAAAAGGACTAAAATTAATATAGGCTGTAAGACATTCTTATGTGTTCTATCATTAGTTAGATCTATTTAGGAGTTAGAAATGAGCAATGTAAAAAAATATGCTAATATTCAAAATGAACTACCTGAGCTTCAAGAAGTTTTATTAGATGCTATCCAATCAGAATTTTTAGAAATACAAGGCATAGAAAAACAATGTGATAAATATCAAGATGCCTGCGAAAAAATTCAAGACTTAGATAAGGCTCATTTTGTGGTGTATTCAAAATACATTAAAAAGTCAGAACATAGATATGAAAAGTTTATTTTCTTAGATGAACATGGACATGAGGTTTGTAATGTAAGTGGTCAAGAGATGGAACTTTATGGTCTTTTAGGGCCGTGTATGAATCTAGAATTATCAAAAGAATATGAAGAGTCTACTTTTTATCGTGTGTGAATTTGAAACTCAGATAAATGACTAAGAATAAGATACACCTATTTTTCAGGCCTTAAATCCGAAGCTCTCTCCCCTTTATTCACATCCTTAACTATAAGATATTATAATACTTTGGAACATCTCTTGCTACTTAACTCTTAACTAAGGAGTTATCATGCAAAAGACAGTAGTTGAACATTTGAGTGGATATCCACAAAAACTAGTTGATTTACAATGGCTTGAAGATGAACTTTATGATGTAAATCAAGATGAAACTAATTTAAATTGGAATCGTCAAAAAAAATGCGTTGAGCACCAGTTTTCAGATGACTGGGAAGTTGAATATTGTGTTTTAGAACATTGGGCAGAACATGTTGGTGCAAGGTTTCATATGACAGATAATGCGAATAAGGAAGGCTACTATTCAGCGTTTATTTATAGATAATATTCTATTTTAGACTTCTTTTTCACTTTAAAAGAAGTATCGCATTCAACCAGTACTCATCTTCCTTATTAGGGAGGGTGTCTTCTAATAAGTAGATCTCTTTTATTTGAAAGGGACTTGTTTTGATAAGTTCAGAAAAGCTTTCTTCTGAGTAGGAATTAAAATACCTGTCTTCTTTTATAAACTCTTTTTCTCCTGCCTTAAATGAGGCATATATAAGACCCTTTTTATTTAATGCTCTTGAGAGTTTCTCTAAAATATTTGGCATCTCATTTTTATCTACATGCAAGAGTGAGGCTGAAGCCCAGATAGCGTCAAACTCATTTTCAAAGTCCATGTTTTCAAAAGAAAGTTCTAAGACCTCTTGGTTTATAAGACTAGAAGCAAAGTCACACATTTTTTTGGAGATATCAAAGGCAGTAATCTGATAGCCTTGTTCTTTGAAATAAAGACTGTCTCTTCCAGAACCACAGCCTGCGTCAAGTATATGTGCCTTGGGTTTTAGGTCTTGTAGAAAAGATTGATATTGTATATTCATCTTTTTATCTAAGGTATTGTGAATAAATTCTAAGGCATTGTCTTCATAATATTTTAGGCTTGAATTCATTTTAACTTTTTATAAATACCTTGCATAATAGGTACATCTAAGTGATGCTCTTTAGCCTTTAAGATGATGTAATGACTAAGGCTTTCTAACTCATTGTTTCCCTTAGCTTGGATATCAAGCCACATAGAAGTTGGTGCATCTAAGGGTAGTTTTGAAGAAGTATGAAGGGCCTTGTCTATCTCACTTTCATCTAAGTTAATACCTTCTTTTTTAGCTACGTTATATATCTCTTGCAAAAGGGCTTTAAGTTCATCTTGATGGTCGTTATAAATTGTTCCCATCCCTTTTTCATAATAAGATGTTAAAGAACCCATTGCAGAAATAAAAAGGAATTTTTTCCAGATTTCTTTTTTAATATCGCTGCTAAACTTTGTGCGTAAACCTGCTTCTTGAAAAAGTGGTTCTAAAAGTTTTTGATAGGCAGAATCAAGCATTAGGGCAAAAACCTTTGTTGCTTTTGCAATCTTTCCTGGAGCAGTAATATGTGAAACAATATAAACACAGGCCTCAGTAAGCTTTGCCTTGGTAATAGGACTCAATATATCCTTACTATTAACACCATTAGCAATAGGAATTAGAAGGGTGTCTTTTGTAATGCAAGAGCCTAAGAGTTGTATGGCTTGTGCAGAATGATAGGTCTTAGTACATAAGAAAACTAGGTCTAAGGGTTCGTCATAGCTTTGACTCGCGGTACTGGGATGATAAATACTTTCTTGGCCTTCATCAAGTATGCGAAGTCCTTTGTCTTGAATGGCCTTAAGATGTTCACCTCTAGCTATAAAGATAATTTCATGTTCTTCTTTTAAGCTACAAAGTTTTGCCCCTATATATCCACCTACCCCACCTAAACCAACAATCGCTATCTTCATTTCTATCCTTTACGTCATTATACTAAAAGATTCTTCCCTTCCATGGAAGTCCCTTGTTGTATCGAAGCTGATCAAACCATCTGTATACCTTAAAGAAAAAAGGCATACGAAGTTTATGGATCTTACAATAAGCAGAAGATGATTTTGACTTGTAAATAATAGTATTTACCGCGCGCTTTGCAGCCTCATTTGCTCCTTCCATAGTAGCTAAGTCAGTATTAGTCCTAACATAATCAGAGGCAATCAAAAGATTATGGATTCTTGTGTAATCATCAGGCCTCATATGCCATGAATTGATGACGTTGACTAAAAGAGGTTCTGTGTTTTTTGTTTCTTTTGCTTCTTCAATCTTTATGGCTGGGTCTAAGAAGGTGAAAACCAGATACTCATCTTCTAGTCTATCCTCACAGTCCTTTGCTAAGGACTCTTTCATTTGTTCCCAAACTTCTTTTGTAATTTCCTCTTCACTACACTGGGAGGCTTTTTTCTTATTAAAAGTACCTTTTGCATTCCATTCAGAAATATCAACAGAGATAATGCCTTTTATGCTTCCATCTCCAAATTCATTCATGGGAAAGTCTTTCCAAAACTGGGCCTGGGAAACAGAGGTAAGGGTCCAAGGTGTGTCAACAAATATAGAATGCCCATGTGTGATTTTAATATCTTTATTTAGATAAAACTGTATGCCATTCATCCATGCTACATTTTTTGATAAGGGGATGATACTCTTAAGGGTTGGATCAACCTTTGTCATTTCATCTGTAATAAGTGGAGCAAACCTATCTACAGGAAGAGCAAAGATAAAATAATCAGCTTGCACTTCAAAGCTCTCACCTTTGTGAAAGATTGTAACGGACTTTATCTCTTCATCTTGCATTTGTATAGAAGTGACCTTATGTTCAAAATTATACTTAAGACCTAAGCCTTTAAGGTACTGTAACCATGGGTTGATCCATACATCATTAGTAGGTCCATTTAGAAGTCTATCACTACTTACGCCAGGTTCTAAGAGATCAAAAAATAGTTGCACGAGGATGTCTCCTACGGTTTTAGAAGCAGCTGTACTCGCTTTCGCGGCTACTAGGGAACGGGTTAATCCTTCAACTAAGAACTTTTTATATGCATCTGAGAATCTTGAAGCTTCAAGTAATTCTTCCCAAGGCGTGCGTTCTAGTTCATCCCATCTTCTATTATCACATGAGGTTAATATTTGCCAAATACGTTTTGAAAAATATTTTATTTCTTCTTCACTTAGGCCTGAGTCTTAAGTAAAAATCATTCTTATCATCACTTCTAAGTCTTTAAGTGATTTTGGAAAACGAGAAACCATTTTGATAGGGGCTTTGTTATATTGGAGTAGGTCTATACGTGTTGTGTCTACAAGGTTATCAAAGACGGTTCCATTTTTGTAAGGAATCTCTTTCATTGTTTGGGTGATATGTTGATAAAATCTAGGAAAAAATCTGAATCCATGTTCTCCTGGAAGAGGTTTTTTATCAGGACCTGCAGAATTAGGAACATTCATAGAACGAGCCTTTCCTCCAGGAATACTTAATTGTTCATACACAGTAACATCAAAGTTTCTACGAATTAATTCATGTGCAGCAGAAAGACCACCTACACCTCCACCTAAGATAACAATTTTTTTCTTCATTCTTTTAGCCTAGTATAAAAATTGGAAATGAGTATACAAAAAAGAATTTAAATTATCCATGATGTTAAACTTAGTAAGGAAACAGAATTTAGCCTTCTAAAGAAGACCTAATTCTAACTTCGCTTCATAAGGAATCTTATCAGGTGACCAAGGGGGGTCAAAAACAAGTTCTACACTTATCTGATCTATTTCTTCTACAAAATATGGGATGTTATTCACCTGTTCAAGAAGGCTATCAGCAACAGGACAGGCGGGTGATGTTAAGGTCATCTCTATATAACAACAAAGTTTTTCCTTAAAGATGATGAGCTCAATCCTATATATAAGGCCGAGTGTATAAATATTAACAGGAATTTCGGGATCATATATCTGCTTGAGTACGTCTATAATTTTATTTTTAACAAATTCTTGGTCATAATCTTTCATTATCTATTCCTCCTGCAAAAGTATAAATTCTTTTTACCATAGATGCAATACCATTTTGTCTTCCTGATGAGATAATCTCGCTAAGATGCAAGGCCTTTAGCTCAGCACTGTCTGTTTGTAATATCTCTTGTGCACTCCGGCCTGAATAAATACGAATCAAAATATCAACCAAGCCCCTGGCAATAAGAGCGTCTCCTGTGGCCTCAAAATATATCTTTTCATCTTTTACATAAGGATGCAACCAAATTTGAGACTGACAACCTTGTACTTTAAAGGGTTGGACCTTGTACTTCTCATCAATAGGAAGAAGCTGTCTCCCAAGTTCTATAATATATTCATACTTGTCCATAACATCATCAAAAAGTTCTAGCTCATCATGAAGTAAATTTATCTCAGTTTGTATGCTTGTATTATTCATCTTAACATCCTTATTGCCCTACTTAGTGCTTTTATGCACCTGTCTATCTCTTCTTTGGTGTTATAGATGGCAAAGCTCATGCGAATGGTTCCTTTTATTCCTAGCTTTTTCATAATAGGCATGGCGCAATGATGTCCTGTACGAAGCATAATATTTTGTTTAGAAAGTAAGATGCCTATATCATCATGATGTATACCTTCTATATTAAAAGAGATAGATCCTGAAACATTTTTGGCCTGAGTATAAAGAATAAGGCCATCGAGTTTTCTTAGAGAAGCTTTTGCGTAGTCTAAAAGACTTTTATCATGCTTTTGTAGCCCTTTAATCTGTTTTATATATTCTAGGGCTACTTTAAAACCAATGGCTTCAGCAATAGCTTGAGTACCCGCTTCAAAGCGAAAAGGAGGATCAAGGAAGGTTGAATATTCAAAGCTCACCTCATCTATCATAGAGCCCCCTCCTTGATAAGGATTCATGTTTTCTAAGAGCTCATATTTTGCAAATAAGCCTCCTATACCCGTAGGTCCATAAGCCTTATGTGCGGAAAAGGCGTAAAAGTCAACATCTAAGTCTTTTACATCTATAGGAAAATGAGCAAGGGCTTGGGCCCCATCTATCAAGACCTTACACTCATACTTATGGGCTATTTTTATGAGTTCTTTAATAGGATTGATAATACCAAAGGCATTAGAAATATGCGTGATTGATACAAAGCTGTGGGGATGTTCTTTAACAAGCACTTCATAAGCTTCAAGGTCAATATTTAAATCCTTATCGACTTCAATAACTTCAATGTGTAAATCATTTAACTGCCAAGGTAAGATATTTGAATGATGTTCAAGCTCAGATAAGATAACTGTTTCAAAGTTTCCTTTTACATATGATGAAGCTAAAAGATTAATAGCCTCTGTAGTACCACGAGTAAAGATAATTTCATTAGTCTGGGCACCTAAAAATTTGGCCAAGCTTTTTCTAGCATCTTCATAAGCCTCTGTTGCCTTGTTTCCTAGTTCATGTGAACCTCTATGGGTGTTTGAGCAATAGCTAGTGTAATATTCATTCATGGCGTCTAGAACAATCTGAGGTTTTTGAGAAGTAGCGGCATTATCAAGATAAATAAGCTCATTATCTTTAAAAAAAGGAAAGTCATTTTTATTCATCAAGCTCTCCTAAATATTTACTTATCCTTTCTTTATGCTCAGGGGAACTTATACTCTCAAGTTCCTCAGATATAAAGGCATTAACTAAAATGGAATGTGCCTTTTTATCTGATATGCCCCTGGCCATTAAATACGAAATTGCTTCTTGATCTAAACTTCCAACCGTTGAGCCGTGTGAGGCAGATAAATCATCTGAATAAATTTCAAGATGAGGTTTAGAATGAATTTGAGCTGACTCACTTAAGAGTAAGGCATGGCTTCCTTGCTTAACATCATTTAAAACGGTGCCCTTAAATATTTTAGTATTGGCGTCAAAGACGCAGGTACTTCTATCTTTAAGTACCTGTTTAGAAAGAACCTGTGAAGTTGATTTGTCTGAGCGGTGATTAATATCACATGAAAAGATGAAATTTTCTTCGTTTTTAGAAAGAAGTAAAGAATTAATATTGAGATGACTCTTATAATGTAGATCTGCCTTAATAAAATGATGCAAGTATTCTGCCTGATATAAAAGGCAAAAGTTTTCTAAATGAGAATTTTCATGGAGGTGAAAACAATCTTGAGAGATTAAGACAGCCTTTGAGGAAAGGTTTTGTACCTGAGTAAGTAAAAGATGAGCCTTATTCTCAAGTTTAATATGTGAAGAATGAGAGATAAAGCTTTCATTTGCACCTTCAAAGCTAATGTATATACTAGCCTTCACACCTTCTTGTAAAATAATATTTAGATTTGAAGTCATAAAGCATTGGGAAGCATAATCAAAATATATATTTAACTCTACCTCTTCAAAAAGATTTATTTCTAAGGGATAAGCAGATGAGCATGAGGCCAGTTTTGAAAAAGGATTATTTTGCACCTCGCAGTCAAGGCTATGTTCTTTAATATGCACAGAAGAAGGAATGTTCTGTGAAACAAGTTTGCCATTTTTAATTTCTAAGAAGTTCTTTTCGTTTCTAGAAGATTCTTGTTTTTCATGATCAATGGTACGTTGATAGGTCTTATCTAAGTACCGAAACAGCTTTGAAAAACGCCACTTTTCTTCTTTTTTAGAAGGGAGTTTAGAAAAATGTTCAGAAGATGAAAGAAGTTCATGAAGAGGATAAAACATCTTCATATCCTTTTTCTTCAAGCTCTTTGGCTAAAGAGCTATCTCCGGTTTTAACAATCTTCCCCTCATGTAAGATATGTACATAATCAGCTTTAACATATTCTAATAGCCTGTTATAGTGCGTAACTATGATAAGTGATGTTTGAGGATTCATAAGTGAATTTATCCCTTTAGCTACAGACTTTAGCGCGTCTATATCTAAACCTGAATCTATCTCATCAAGTAAGATAAGAGTAGGTTTTAACATCATCATTTGTAAGATTTCTGATTTCTTTTTTTCCCCTCCTGAAAACCCCACATTAAGCGAACGTTGTAAGATAGACTTGTCTATCTCTAAAAAGGCCATCTTTTCTTGAAGCTCTTTCATAAAAAGAGGTGAAGAAAGTTCTTCTTCACCTCTTGCTTTTTTTTGCTCATTTATTGAAGTACGTAAAAAATAGATAGTATTAACACCGGGTATCTCTATGGGGTTTTGAAAACTCATAAACACACCTTTAATAGCTCTTTCATCCGCACTTAAAGAGAGTAGATCTTGATCTAAAAAATGCATTTCTCCCTTAGTCTTTGTTTCATATGAGCCGGAGATAGCTTTTAAAAGGGTAGACTTTCCTGTTCCATTAAGTCCCATAATAACATGTACCTCTCCTGGCTTTACCTCTAGGTCTAAGTCTTTAATAACCTCTTTGTTTCCAATTTCTACTTGAAGTTGTTTTATCTTTAGCATTATCCTACGCTCCCTTCTAAAGTTAAGCTCAGTAAGGCCTTCGCCTCAACGGCGAACTCCATTGGAAGCTGATTTAAGACCTCCTTACAAAAACCATTAACGATTAATGAAATCGCTTGTTCTTCTGATAAGCCTCTAGTTCGTGCATAAAAGAGTTGTTCATCAGAAATCTTTGAGGTGGTGGCCTCATGTTCTACCTGAGCTGTAGGATTTTTTACATCAATATAAGGATAGGTATGCGCGGCGCAAGTATTTCCTATAAGTAAGGAATCACATTGCGTAAAGTTTCTTGCATTAACTGCTTGGGGACGTATCTTTACAAGTCCCCTATAAGCATTTGAACCCTTCATTGCTGATATACCCTTAGAGATAATGGTTGAACTGGTGTTTTTCCCCAAATGAATCATCTTTGAGCCTGTGTCAGCTTGTTGGGCTAAGGAGGTAATGGCAACGGAATAAAATTCACCCCTGGAATTGTCTCCTAAGAGTATACATGAGGGGTATTTCCAAGTGATGGCCGCACCTGTTTCTACCTGAGTCCAAGAAATTTTAGAATTATCTCCTAAACATTTTCCTCGTTTGGTGACAAAATTATAGATGCCTCCCTTTCCTTCTTTATCTCCTGGATACCAGTTTTGAATGGTGGAATATTTTATTTCTGCATCTTTTAAGGTGATGAGTTCGACTACGGCTGCATGTAATTGTGACTTATCTCTTGTGGGAGCTGAACACCCTTCATTATATGAAACATAAGAACCTTCATCTGCAATAATAAGGGTTCTTTCAAATTGACCAGAGTTAAGAGCATTAATACGAAAATATGTAGAGAGTTCCATAGGACACTTAACATTAGGTGGTATATAAGCAAAGGTACCATCAGTAAAAACGGCGGCATTTAAACAAGCAAAATAATTATCTCCCATAGGTACAACAGAAGATAGGTACTTTTGTACTAAGTCGGGATGGTCTTTGATCGCTTCAGAGATAGAACAAAATATGATTCCCATTTCATTGAGTTTTTCAGAAAAGGTTGTCATTACCGAAACGGAATCAAAAACAGCATCTACAGCTACACCAGCCAAGAGCTTTTGCTCTTCTAAGGGGATACCTAGTTTTTCATAGGTTTTTAGTATTTGAGGGTCAACTTCATCTAAAGAATTTAGACTTTTTTTAGGGGCTGAATAAAAAGAAATTTCTTGATAATTTATAGGAGGAAAATGCACATGGGCCCAGGTGGGTTCATCCATCTTAAGCCACTTAGCATAAGCCTTGAGTCTCCAGTCTAACATCCATTTTGGTTCGTCTTTTTTCTTTGATATAAAGGCAATAATATCTTCATTTAAACCAAGAGGGGCTTGTTCCGTCTCAACATCTGTTTCAAATCCAAGCTTGTATTCTTGAGATACAATTGACTCTATATTTGTTGACATATAAAACCTCATTCAGTTGGGCACTTCTATAAGCCCTACAAGACTATTATGGTCTTATATTCATTTATCTTATATTAAGTCTATAATTAAATAAAAAAGTTAGAAAAGTTTTAAGAAGAGACGGCTTTTTCCCTGCCAATGGCTTTAGCCTAATAAAGGTTAGAATCAGCCTGTGAGAGGAATTTGTACTTGTCATTAAAAATATTAAACTTCTTTTTTCACAGGTAAAATAGGGTGATATTTTATTGCAGTATTTTTTTTGAAGAAAACCTGTGATGCAGGTATATTGTTAGTGCGTTTAAGCCTAGACCAATAACACCCGCGTGAAAGCCAAAGATTTTGTTAGCTAGGGGTGAGAGTAAAAAGACAAGGGTAAAGCTAAGACCAATAATGAGTCCGTATAAAACCGATTTAGCCCTAAGCTCTTTAAAATGCACACCTAACATAATGGCAGGGGAAATTTGACATAAGAGTTCAAGTTTAATTTGAATAAGCCACCATATAGTAGAAGGAAGGGTGATCGCGAGATACACCATAATGACCATAAGTGCCCATGAAAATGCCTTTCCTACATAGGTGAGTTGTTTTTGTGAAGCATCTGGACGTTTTTGATGGTATATGTCTTGAGTAAATAAAGAAGCAATGGCTAGCATAGCAGAATCAACAGTAGACATGATGGCGGCAACGGCAGCTGCTATAAAAAGAGTGATAACGTAAGACATCCCTTCTATATGAGAAAGCTTTGAGAGCATAAGTAAGATAATTTGTTCAGATGATTCTTTATCAAGATCTGGAAAATGAGCCGCACCAATAATAGCAATAATAATAAGAGGCAAGGTAGTAAGAAAGGGCATAATAACCATTAACTGAAAAGAGCGTTTAAGGGTTTTAGAGTCTTTGGCTGCGTATATACGTTGAATGGCCTGAGGGTAAACTGAGATACCAAAAAATATCATAATCAAGATACTTAACCATTTGATTTTATCCATAAGCAAAGGCTCTTTAAAAAAGTCCGCCTTGAGCTGAAGCAAAAGAACTTCATTTGAAGCAATAGAGCCATACTCTACCCAGATAACGACAAAGATGATAAGCACACCTGCTAAGAGTAAAACACCTTGAATAGCGTCTGTCCAAGCAACAGACCTCATACCTCCAAGACTCTCATAAATAACCATAATAATGGCCATAGCAATAATACCCTCAGCAAAGCCAATAGCACCACCCGTGACATAATTTAAAATATATCCAATGGCCTTTAGATTAGTAAGCATATAATTACTAAGGGCTAAGATACCTATGGCAACAATAAGGTAGGTAAGAAGCTGATGTTTATAGCGATGACGAATATAATCACCTATAGTAATAAAGCGGTGTTTTTGAGAAAGGGTATAAAGTTTAGGAGCATACAGCATATAGCCACCAACAATAGCAACCATAAAGGTGACAGAAACTAAAAAGAACCAGCCATTTCTGTATGCTGAACCTGCAAAACCTATAAGTGAGTTTCCACTGTACTGGGTTGCGTACATGGTTAAAAATAAGATACCCACACCAAATCCAGCTCCACCAAGATAAAAGTCCTGCATAGAATTTTCTTTTGACTTTAACAGACCAGCAACCCCAACACCAATTAATGAAACAAGATAAAGAACCAAAAATATAGTGCCTTGTGTGCCTAAAATACCCTTATCCATTATCTTCATCCCAAGAATTTTGAATATGTATAATGAGTAAGGCCGCATATATAATGCTCATACCCATAGATACCCATGCCCATAATGGTAGGCCTAAATAAGGTGTTGATGGTAGTAGGGGTAGGGTAAAAAGTAAAATTATTAGGGATAGTTTATATATCATGGACGAAATTATAGCTAAGTCCAAAACTTTAGGGGGTTAGGATGAATAAAGCTATACTTTAGAGTGTTAATGATCTTAGCTGAAGAAACAGTTCTTTGATTTATACTCTTAGTAAAACTTCCTATCTCGAAACCAAAGTCTTTAGCATTTTTATGATGTACCTGTGAGCGAAGAGGGTGTTGGGGGGCAACAAGGTTAAAAATACCCTGATAAATATTTTGAGATATGAGTCCAGATACAATATCTAAGATATCATCGATATGTATATAATTTACAGGAGTATCTGCAAAAGCAGAAACACTTTTCCATTTTCCCGAAACTCTATCTTTTCCCATTAAGCCTCCTAAGCGTAAAATAAGCAAGTCGTTTTTACTTTTTTGCATAAGCTCTTCAGCTTCTTTTTGAAGACTCATTTTATATATAGCTGTGTCTTCAGTAACTTGTGTATCAAACTCTTTGTACACAGAGGTAGATGAGGTGAAAATTATTTTTGAACTTGAGGGTATTTTTATAAGGAAGTCTTGAAGGCTTTGAAGATAATTATCTTTTGTTGAGATACAGATAATAAAAAGCTCATTTTCCCAAAAGCTATTGCTTGTATTACTTCTTTGAAAACAGTTTACATGATGGTTCTTATTTAAATGTTTAGCCAGAGGCTTTCCTAGCCAGCCACATCCTATAATTCCTATGTTCATATATTAACCACCATTTTTGCTGTATTCTAGCATGCCTATGCTATTATTTTACTAACAAAAAAAGGACTTTTATGGGCTACTTTCCCGCTTTTTTACAACTTAATAATAAAAAAGTACTGCTTATTGGTGGGGGAAACATTTCTTTTGAAAAGCTAGAACGTTTATTAGACTTTACAGATGAGGTGAAAGTTATTACCTTAGAAATAAATAAACAGATGCAAAACTTAGTTCAGAAAAAGGGTCTTGAGTTAGAACTTAGAGCCTATAAAGAAGGTGATATTAAAGATTGCTCAATTGTTATTGTAGCTGTGGATGATATCTCCTTGCAAGCTAAGATATTTGAGGAATCAAAATCTTATAAATGTTTATGTAACTGCGTTGATTCAGTAGATTATTGTGACTTTATTTTTCCTTCTTATGTAAAAGAAACTGATTTAACTATAGCTATATCAACCTCAGGCTCTTCTCCTGCCTTTGCCAAACATTTTAAAAAATATATTAAAGGACTGATCCCTTCTAATGTTTCTGAGTTTCTACAAGAAATGAAGGCATTAAGGGTAAAACTTCCTAAGGGAAAAGAACGAATGAAAATGCTTGATAAAAAAGCAGAAGATTATATGCAAGGCTGGAAAAATGCCTAAGGTTTATTTAACGGGCGCAGGCCCTGGAGATATTGAGTTACTCACACTTAAGGCCCTTCGTGTTATCAAAGAAGCAGATGTTGTTATTTATGATAATCTTGCTAATTCAGATATTTTAAAAGAAGCAAAAAATGGGTGTGAATTTGTTTATGTAGGAAAAGAAAAAGACAAACATATACTTCCTCAAGATGAAATAAATGAACTAATTTATCAAAAAGCTCTTTTGCATGAAAACGTAGTTCGCTTAAAAGGTGGAGACCCCTTTGTTTTTGGAAGAGGGGGAGAAGAAGGCATCTTTTTACACGAAAGAGATATCAAGTTTGAAGTTATTCCAGGCATTAGTTCTGCCATTTCTGTTCCTTCTTATGCGGGAATACCGGTAACGCATAGAGGCGTCGCAGTTTCATTTAGGGTAGTGACTGGGCATGAATCTCCTCTGAAAGAGGTCTCTCAAATTCCTTGGGAAAGCTTGAAAAATGATGACACACTTGTTTTTTTAATGGGCTTACATCAATTAAAAAAGATATCGACTAAGCTTATAGAAGTAGGAAAGCCTAAGGATTATCCTTGTGCGGTTATTTCTAAGGGAACGACATCTGAGCAAAAAGTGGTTGTAGGAAACTTAGAAAATATAGTAGAAAAAAGTAAGGGTATGGAAAGACCTGCTCTTATTATTGTGGGTGAAGTGGTTAGATTAAGAGAACAATTAAAATGGTTCCAAGACTAAGTGTTTATGGCCTCTTTTACATCATCAATGATAGTTTCTGAATTTTTATTCGTCATTTTATACACAAAGGCAAAGACTTCAGCCACTGCCTTATAAAGGTTTTCAGGAACTTCTTTGTCTAGTTCAACCTTAGAAAGTAATTCCACTAAGTCTTCATCTTTTCGGATAGGAAGGTCATGCTCTTTAGCCAGTGAAATGATTTTTTGAGCCACCTCACCCTTTCCCTTAGCCACTACCTTTGGGGCTGTTCCTTTTTTCTTATCATATTTAATTGCTGCTGCTTTTAAGGTCTTAGTTGTTGGCATTATCCATTTACCTCAAATCCAAGTTCGTTTAAAACTTCTAATGGGGCATAAGATTTTTTCTTTTTTTCATTTAGTTCATATAAATTAATATTTCTAGGCATAACTTGAACGCTGAGTAAGGCTTCTCTTAATTGCTTCATATTTGTTTTAAAGAGCTCTTTTAAAGTAGGGCTTTGGGTGTATATATTGATATTTAGTTGATTATCATCAAAGAGTTGTAAAATCATATTGAGCTTTCCATGTTCTTTTAATTCTAAGTCTATCTCACAATAACACGATCCATTGTCTTTATTTTTAAATGAAAACTTTCCATTTTCAAGACCTTCCCATGTGTAAGGAAGATAAAGATACGTAGCATTTGAAAGGTGAGATAAAAGTTGAAAATAATCCACTTGAATAAGAAGCTTGTCAAGTGACTTTGAAATGTCATTATTTTGTAAAGATGGATTAGAAGTCAATTCTTTTTCTATACCTAGAAGTAAGGCCTTTATATCTTTTTGTATATTTTCTTCTAAGAGCTTGTTATTGAGTAGATGTGAGGGCATAGCAAGCTGCATTATTTTATCAATCTTGGCATGAAAGGCCTTAGAAAAAACAATATCACCCTTAGAAAGTTCTTTTTCAAAGTTAGAAACCCAAGTTTTTATATCCTTAGATACTTTTTCCTCTTTAAAGGATTGTTCTGGTTGTTTTAAAGAAGAGAGTATCTTTTCAATAATATCAAAAATACTTTTTATACTGGAATTATTTAAAGAAGATATGTTTTCACTAAGACTTGCAAAGAAAACTTTTACATCATCAAATTTTAAGGCCTCTATATTCTCAAGCTTCATACTTGAAAGGGTCTGTACCTCACTTTGTCCTGCTTTAAATACTTTTGTTTCATTAGTATTAAGACCTTTAATATCTAAGTTTTGCAAGGCATTTGATAAGGACTTAAGTAGGGGTTTTGAAGTGTTATCTTTTATGATATTTTCCATCTTGTTTTCAATAGCTTCAAGTGTAGAAACAAGTGTTTTAGT
>DTVI01000308.1 GCA_012963655.1 Sulfurimonas sp. | reverse complement strand
AAATTATAGCACCATGATCCGTGATTTTCGATACAAAATTGGTGCAAATTTGTGTAGTAAAACGTGTAGTAGTGAATGTTATTGTGTTTTAATAGAAATATTAAGAGCTTCTAAAGCTTCTTTAATAGGTATAAAAAGATTTAAATTTTGACCAGAAGTATAACCTGCCACTGCTATTCCAATAACATTTCCTTTTTCATTAATTAGTGGGCCTCCACTGTTACCAGGAGATATAGCGACATCTGCTTGAATATACTTTTGTGCATTTATTTCCTCAAATATTTTAATTGTACTTACAATTCCTTTAGTAACAGTTGACTTTAGAGATTCATCTAATGGGCTTCCAATAGCCATAACATTTTCAGCAATAGCAGGTTCATTTTTATCAATAGCTAAAGCCTTAGGTATTTTTAAATCTGCTTTAACAAGTGCGACATCTCTTACTTTATTTTTTTTTAATACCTTTGCTTTAATTTCAAGACCATTGTTTAAAACAACTTGTACAGTATCTGATTTTGAAACAACATGGTAATTAGTTAAAAGATGGCCATCCTTTGATATAAAAAAACCAGAACCATGGCCTTGGCCAACTCTAACTGTTACAACGGCCGGTAGAAGCATCTCAATTTTTTTACTTATATTATCGTGCCTTTTAGTAATTCCATTTATTGTAATTTTATCACCAGTAACAATTTCACCTTTTTCTTTTTTATATTCTCTAGCAGCTAGGTTATAAAATTCTTGATTTGAAGTTAACTGCTCCGCTGCTTGAGAAAACGCATCGTTTAAAGCAAAAACTATTCCTTGTTTTTTTGCTTCTTTTTGTAATGATTTTCCCTCAGTTGTCATACTAAATACTTCTTCTTTTGCTAAATTATTATAAATAGTCCATTTAACTTTTAGATACATTTCACCTGCAAACTTTCCCATAGGATATCCAGTCCAAAAATCATGAACTTGACAAAAATTACCTTTCATATCAATTAACGCTCCTCCTACAGAATATTCAGCAGACATTACTTCATCCTCTTTTTCAAAAAGTTGATTTGGATCTCCAGCTATTTTGTAACCTCTTGAAGTTAAGGCTTCATAGAATATTTCACCTAATTCAGTGCTCCAATTTCCTAATACCGTACTGCCTGCTCCCCATTCTTCGGTTCCAGCAGTTATATAAGAATTACTACATGTCCAACCACCATAATCTTTTGTTTTCCAATCGTTTGGATAGGTTATTATTGGAGTCCCTCTTTTAATTGTTGATATAATTTTTTGCAATACAAATGTTGATTGTTCCGAAGGTAATTTATGAATGATTTTTACATCAGCTAATGTAACTTCTGGTAA
>DTVI01000307.1 GCA_012963655.1 Sulfurimonas sp. | reverse complement strand
AAGTTGGGAGAATGAGAAAGTTGAATATTGACCCAAAACTAAAAAGGTGGGCTGTGGTGATGCTGATTGCGCTCACGAGCCTTTCATCCACAGGATGTTCCCAGGCAAAGAATCTGATCAACCGTTTCAAGAAAAAGGGTGATGTTGAGACTGCCTCTCCCCAGACTGTTGAAGAACTTCGCGTCTCCTACATTGAAGGCGACATGGGTGCGTTGGAAGAACTCATCGCTATTTATCAAGATGAGGAACAGCAGCTAGATGTACGGAAATCGGCTGTCCGTGCCATGGCAGAAACACAGCACCCTCTTGCTCTAGATGCTCTCGCTGAATATGTGAAAAAAGCCGAAGCACTCAATATTGAGCTCATGGTCACAAGTGTGGGAGTCCTTTCGCAATTCCAGGATGATCCTGTAGCATCAGGTGCCCTCATGGAATCAATCTTTGCCGTCGATGACAAACTGAGACAAATTCAAGCTGCCACCTTCAAGAGCCTAAAAAATGTGAAGCCCGAGAATAAGGTTCTGGCGCTCATTGACATTTATGAGCGGAGCCGCGCCGCTTTTTACAGCACCGCCACTATGGTTTCTAACACCTTGTCTTCTATGGATGAGGATGAAGTGATTCCTGTACTCATTTTCCTGGCGAAAGATGAGACACTGGATGTAAAGGCAAGGAACCGTGCACTGGAAATCCTCGCTGCAAGAAAGAATGATGCCAGGGTTGTGGAAATGTTTGTGGAGATGCTTACCGACCCCTCTATGGAAGCTCAGATCCGGGACTTTGCTATTCACACTATGAAAGAAGTAAAGGAGGAGCGTCTTATCCTCGCACTGCTGGATACCTACAGCCAGGGGCAGGCATCATACTACTCCCTCCTCAGCACACTCTTGGATGCATTGGGTAACTTCAATGATCCAGTAGTAAAACCGACTCTTGTTGAGATCGCCATGCAAGATAATATGCCCCGGTCACTCCGAATCAAGGCTATCCTGAATCTCGGCAATTTTAAAAATCCGGAAACATTTAAATTAATTCTTCCTATGTTGAAAGACCCTGAAAGCTACGAATATTATCCATATATCATTGAGCTGGCTCATTCGCTCGATGCCTATGATACATACAAGACAGAGATCAGAGACGCCGGTCTTATCGCCCAGGAGAAAGCGCTGGAGGCGGCTAAGTTGGAAAAATGAAACTAATTTGCAGAATCTGCATTATCACCACCGCCCTCCTAATTTGGGGGTGCGGCGGTTCTCAGGCACCCCAGTCCCGCCCCTCACCGCCTAAACCAGCCACCACTGCTCAAGTTCCCACCGCCGGAGGATCAGCCCAGGAGCGACTGGA
>DTVI01000306.1:19137-19368 GCA_012963655.1 Sulfurimonas sp. | reverse complement strand
TCAAAAAGTATATTAAAACTTGTTTCAGACCCTATCATACTTAATGACTTCTACTCAGCTTCACTTCAAACTTATCCAGACTTACAAAAAGAAGTTAAAGAGGCTTGGTTTTTATCAGGTGCAACTTTTTTTAAACTGCTTTAAAAAAGAACACTGAACTTATATTCTTAGCCCACTTTCTTCTGCCTGCATATTTTTAAAGACAGTATATCTTGGCTTAAGAAACTTCTT
>DTVI01000306.1:0-19127 GCA_012963655.1 Sulfurimonas sp. | reverse complement strand
AAAGTTGAACCTGATAAAAACCAAGCCTCTTTAACTTCTTTTCCATTAACCATAGTTTTAACAGTAATCTTAGAATCACTTGATGTAATAATCATTTCCCCATGCCCATCTTCTAAAAATATTCTTAGATTAGCGGTTCTTGTATTACCATCATCTACGTCTTTTGCAAGCTTATACCCAAGACCTTGAAAATGTTCAATATATTCATCTATACTGGAGAACTCTTCCTTTTTTGTCTTTTCAGATGCTGATTCGGTTTTTTTAGCAGATATAATGTTTTCATCTGCTCCTAAAACTTTAATTTTTATAAGACTATCGCTAGTATCATAAGAGACTTTTTGCCCAATAGCTGGTGCAGTCGACTCGTCTATCCAGTCTTTTGTTGTAAACTCTTTTGTTCCACCATCAGATAACATAATAAGGCCGCTGCCTTCATTTGTATTGAATTGAAATATCATCCCTGTAAAAATCATTATTTTCCTTTTATTATAAATATTATTTTGTAGGTACTTTGCTTTTAAGTATCACTAAACTCAGTTTTTATAGACTTAACCTCATCTATATGTTGTATAAAGTCCTCCACTAAACTTGGATCAAAATGCTTTCCTTTTTCTTCTACAAGAAATTGACAAGCTTCCTCAATACTCCAAGCCTTTTTATAAACTCTCTCATGTGTTAATGCATCAAAAACATCCGCAATGGCAACAATACGACCAAGGATAGGAATAGTTTCACCTTTTAAGCCTATGGGATAGCCACTTCCATCATACTTTTCATGATGGGAGTAGGCTATAACCGCTCCGGCTTTTAAGTAACGTGTTTTCGAATACTTTAAGATGTCATATCCTAAACGAGAATGCGTTTTCATGACTTCTAATTCCCTATCATCTAATTTTCCTGCTTTGAGTAATACGCTATCAGGTATACCTACCTTACCCAAGTCATAAACCTGAGAAGCGTAAAAAGCTGTATCTTGTATTTTTTCATTTAATCCAGCTGTCTTAGCCAAAAGTTTACAATAATGAGCAATACGTTGGGAATGTTTACCCATCTTGTGTTCTTTATAACCCGCACTTTTTGCTAATGTTTCTACAGCTTCATGCTCATTATTTATACCTATACTTTTTTCTTGAGTATTCATGATTTCTTCTTATATTCTTTTTTTCGGCGCTGCTTTTCAGCCGCTTCATTAAGGGCATCTTCCCCATCATTTAAAACTGCGTCCATATTTTTTAATGGATCATCAAACTGACCATTTTTTATCGCCCACATAACACCAAACATAGCTAAGGCTCCTAATAATAAGGATATTCCAAGCATCATTATAACGATTCCATTATCCATTAAGGTATCCTATTAATCTTATTTTACTCACTAAAAAGATGAAATAATTCATCTTTTTAGTGAGATATCATTATCCATTTTTATTCCATTTATATTTAATTCTTAAAGAATTCCCAACTACCAATAAAGAGCTAAGAGACATAGACGCAGCTGCAATAAGAGGAATAATATAACCCGCCATTGCAAGAGGTATAGTGATAAGGTTATATATCAAAGAGATAAACAGATTTTGCTTTATTAAGAAAAAGGTCCTCTTTGAAATTAAAAATGCATCCTTCAAACTTATTAAAGAGTCATTCAGAAGTACTATATCACTAACTTCAATGGCAATGTCTGAACCTGAGCCCATTGAAATACCAATATTTGCCTGGGCAAGAGCAAGGGTGTCATTCACTCCATCACCTACCATCACCCTAACCTTATCCTTATGCTCTGATACAAACTGCGCTTTTTCTTCTGGACTTAGGCCTGCATGAAAATTAGTAATACCCACTTCATTAGCTATTGCTTGTGCTGCTTCTTGATGGTCTCCTGTTAACATTAGCACTTCTATTTTATTGTTTTCACACATACTTAAGAGTTCAGAAATACCTTCTTTTGGCTTATCACGTAGTTCATAATAGGCTATTAGTGTATTTTCCACGGCAAAGAAGAAAAGTGAATGTTCTGAATTCACCTCAACATTTATACCGGAATCTCTCATAAATTCAGCATTTCCACCCAAAATCTTTTGGCCTTCATACATAGCTTCTAGCCCACGAGAAGGAACTTGCTTACTTGCACTTAAGCTCACCCCTACTAAGGTATCGTTTTTATTTTTCAAATATCTAGCTAGACCTTGAGATATAGGATGTAAAGAGGATTCACATAAGCCTAAAAGTAAGCCTTCATTTACCACAGAAAAAGTCTCATACCTTACCACCTCAGGTTTTCCCTGGGTTATCGTTCCTGTCTTATCTAAGATAAGCATATCTGCCTTTGCCATGGTCTCAAGTTGAGCAGCTTCTTTAAACAAGACACCTCGTTTTCCACCAAGACTTAAGCCAATCAAAGTGGCCACTGGTGTTGCTAAAGCTAAGGCACAAGGACAAGCAATAACAATAACAGAAATTCCCACCATAAAAGCTCTATCAAAAGAGTTCGGTCCAAGCCACCATATCAAGAATGTAAAAAAGGCAAGACCTAATATAATGCTTGAGAAAACTCCTGAAATTTTATTTGCAAGCATCTCAATAGAAGGCTTTTTTGACATAGCATTTTCCAGCATAGAAACGAGTTTAGACAGGGTTGAATGAGAAAAGTCTTTTTGCACCTTATACCTAAAGAGCGCATCCACACATATAGTCCCACTAACTATCTTATCAAAAGGCTTTTTAAAGATAGGACGAGATTCCCCACTTAAACTGGCTTCATCAAAATAACCCTCTCCTTCTAAGACTTCCCCATCCAAGGCCGCCTTTTCACCAGGTTTTATTTCTATAATGTCCCCTACTTTTACCTCATGTACGCAAATCCGTTCAAGTATTGCATCTTTTATAATGTTTACCTCATTAGGTATATGCTTAGAAATCACGTCCATAGTATCAGCTACAGATTTTTTACTTAGAACTTCTAAGAATTTACCCACAAGGACAAAGGTAATAATCATCGCCACCGAATCAAAATATGCCTCACCGGCTGAAAAAAGTGTAATATAAATAGAATAAATATAGGTTAGTAAGGCACCTGTGGCAACTAAAATATCCATATTCACGATCTTATTTTTAAATCCGAAATATGCGCCCTTAAAAAAGATCCATCCACTGTAAAAGAGCACAGGTGTAGCAAGAATCCATTCTGCAACATTAAGGATGGTCTTCATCTCACTGTCCATGCCTGAAAAGTAGCCTGCATATTGGGCGATGGCTATCCACATAATATTCATTGCTCCAAAAAAAGCAACAACCATACGTAGGTAAAAATCTTTTCTTTGCTTGTTTGCCTTTTCTTCTTGGATAGATGGGTCATAAGGATAGGCGTTGTATCCAATAGAACGAATCATATCAATGATACAAGAGAGTTTAATAATATGATCTGCCCACACTATCTTGGCCTTAGAAGTCGCATAATTAATATTAACTTCTACCACCCCTTCTAACTTATGCAAGGCTTTTTCATTTAACCATACACAGGCGGAACAATGTATACCTTCAATAACTAAGGAAATTTCTTCAAAGTCATCATTATTCTTTTTCACAAATTGTTTATAAAAGCTTGGCGTATCAAAAGAAGAACTGTCTTCTAGACTATGTCTTGGAGCGGAAAGTTTTTGTTTTCCTAACTTATCATAAAAACCTTCTAAGCCTGAATCAGAAAGAAGATGGAAAACACCTTGGCAACCGGTGCAGCAGAAATAGTTTCCAGTATCCTTAATCATTATTGAGTCTTCAAAGTCTAGATTACAATGTGTACACTCAATCTTGGACACGTTCAAATTTTCCTAATGTTTTATTTTTTTTAAGTTTATTATGAGAAGAAACGTTGCCTTGTATACAGATATAAACACCTTCTTCATTTTGAAGTTGTGCGTAACCTAAGGCCATGGATAAGTTAGATGTAGCTTCTAGGGGATCAATTTCAAAAGGTACCATAGCCCCCGTTAGAATCACTACCTTACCTTCTAAAACCTCATCTAAAAATGCAGCAGTTAGGTCCATAGTATCTGTTCCATGTATAAGTATAAAATGCGTCTCATCTGAGGCAGAAATGATTTTGGCAATCATCTTTCTATCCTCACTGTTCATGTCAAGGGAATCTTTATAAATAAGGCCTGCCATCTCTACTTCATAAGTAAAGTTTGCCAAGATCTTAGTAGGAGCGAGGTTATCAAAAGGAACCTCCATCTCACCACTTAAAGGGTTATAACGTTTATTAAAGGTTCCGCCTGTGTTTAAAATTAACATATGAGTTCTTGTAAGTCCTGTATATTTTTTGTAGCCTTAGTTTGTTTAGCTTCAGAAGTAAATAAATATGTTTCTTTCAAACCTGCCTTATATCCTGCTTCAATATCTCTTTCACTATCACCAACTAAAACAGAATTTTCTAAGTCTATATTTAAATCTTTTGCCGCTTTTAAAAGCATCCCAGCTTTTGGCTTACGACATTCACAGTCTCCACTAATATCAGGATGATGAGGACAATGATAAACTTGGTCTATAGTAATACCTCTTTCATCAAAACTATTAATCATCCAAAAGCTAAGATTAGCAAAGTCCGTCTCACTATAATAGCCTCTTGCTATGCCAGACTGATTGGTTACCACAACTATATAATAACCCTTAGCTTTATAATATTGACATAGATCAAAGATGCCTTCTATAAATTCAAAGTCTTCTTTTTTATGAAGGTAGTTTTTTTCGATGTTGATTACCCCATCCCTATCAAGAAAGAGGGCTGGCTTTTTGTGAATAAGCAGACTTTCGTCCTTATGCGATAAAGAAGAAGAAAGCATTTTTAAGCACTTACGCCATCAGCAAAAATCTCTTTTTCAATAATGTCACAAATCATATGTTCAATTAAAAGGTGAGATTCTTGAATACGAGGTGTGTCATTTGAGGGAACAATTAGCGTATAATCGGCAATATTAGCCATCTTACCACCATCTCGACCAACAAGAGCCACTGTCGTAATACCTTTAGACTTTGCAACTTCAAAGGCATTTAAAACATTTAAAGAATTTCCTGAGGTAGAAATACCTATAAAAAGGTCTCCCTCATTTCCCATTCCCTCAAGTTGTCTTGAGAATATCTTATCATATCCGTAATCATTTCCAATAGCCGTCAAATTTGAGGTATCTGTTGTTAGTGCTATAGAAGGGAGAGAAGGTCTATCAAAACCATAACGACCCACAAGTTCTGCAGCAAAATGTTGAGCGTCAGCCGCTGAACCACCATTTCCCGCTAACAAAGTCTTTTTACCATTTTTATATAATGCAACACAAGCCTGTGCAACTTTGGCAATCTCCGCCATTAGGTTTTCATCTTTTAAAATATTTTCTTTAGTGCTAATAGATGCTCTTATCTGTTCTTTAATATAGTCTATCATTTATATGCCCTTTATCTATGCATCATTGAGTAAAGATATATTATATCATTCTCTTCTTACTTAAAACAAAATTAACTATTTACAAGAATTGTAATTTTTATATAATTGTTCTTATTTATAGTATTTTGTGATAATATATTTTTTGAGGTTTTTAAGTTTGAATGAAGCATCCGATTTATTCAGAAAGTATATGTATTTTATAGCTTTTGATTTAGCTTCATAACAGGAATTTTATTCTTCCTGTTCTTTGTCACTTTAAGGCTTTAAAGGTTTCTACCTCATCTAGTTTTTCCCAAGGGTAATCACTTTGGCCTACCTGCCCACGCGCGGCAACATCTGCGTAAAGGAACGTCTCTTCAGAGGGCTTATCTAAACCAAACTTTTCTGTTATCCAACGTGGAGTTAGAGGAAAGGTCTTTAAAACAAAGTCTGATAGTTTTTCATCATCCATGCTTCCTGTTCCCATAGTATCTACAGTGACAGAAACAGGTTTAGCAACACCAATAGCATAAGAAAGTTGTACGATAGCCTTTTTAGACAACCCTGAAGCAACAATATTTTTAGCTAACCATCTACCGGCATATAAACCTGATCTATCTACCTTTGTATAATCTTTTGAAGATTGAGCGCCCCCACCAATAGGTGCGTATCCTCCAAAACTATCAACAATCAGCTTTCTACCCGTAAGACCTGAGTCATGTAGAGAAGAATGTGAAACATATTTTCCTGTAGGGTTAATATGAATGATACACTCATTAGGATTGAAAAGATTTGTTGGAAGGGCCGCATCTAAAATAAGCCCCATAATCAACTCTCTAACATCATCTATATGCATACTGCTAACACAAGGTGCAGAAACTACAATAGTATGAATAGATTGAGGCCGACAATTTTCAAAATTTTCTTTTGTAACATAATCCATCGTCACCTGTGTCTTAATATCTACTCCAAGTTTATGATTATGCTTTAATGCGTAATGATAAACCTTTTCCATTAAGATACGAGAATACGTAATGGCAGAAGGCATATAATCAGCGCTTTCCATATCTGCATAACCAAACATAATACCTTGATCACCTGCACCAATCTCACCATCTTCTTGATCAACACCTTGGTTAATCTCTGGAGATTGGCGGTTAAGTAAGACCTGAACTTCTACATCATCAGGATGTAAACATTCTTCCTTAGTAAAAGCAGCCTTTCCATCATAACCTATCTTGGCTAAGGCATCTAAAACGATTTGCTTATAACCTGCAACATCAACCTTAGCATTGGTAGTTACTTCACCACCAATAATGACATGCTTCCCCGCAACAAAAACTTCAGACGCTACACGCGAAGTTGGGTCTTCCATTATCAATCTATCAACAATACTGTCTGCAATAATATCCGCACATTTATCAGGATGTCCTGGACTAACAACCTCAGATGTAAATAAGTACATATATATCCTATAAAAATTTATTTAATTAATTAATTGTTTATACAAAAAAAATGTTTACAGAAGCGTTAAACAAGGGATAGTCTAATGTTATTTATGCAAGATTGTAGCAGATAGAAGCAATATGCTCCTTATCTTTAAAATATATTATTTATTTTTCACCATTTTATCTTTTAAAATTATTTTTCCCATTTCTACCCCAGGTTGATTATAGGCGTTAATATCAAGCATTTGCGCTACTAAAGCTGTAAGAAGCTCATAATAATAAATAAGTTCACCAATTGTTTGCTCGTTTACCTTCTCAACCTCTATTACATCTAAGGGAATAAATTCTAGGCTTTCTAAAGACTCTATCATCGCGTCAGCTTGCATGTTAATAAGTTCTTCAAAGCCATATCCATTTAAGATATCAAGCTTTTCAAGAGCAGGAAGTGTTATCTCAGGTATTTTAATACTGTTTTCAAAATCTTTAATCTTAATCACGGTAACCGTCTTATCTCTTTTCCCATCAACAATCAGCTGCAAGAAAGAATGCTGATCCGTTGGTCCTATAAGACCCACAGGTGTTAAACCCACATGAAGTTGAGAGTGTCTTTGCTTCTTACCTAAACTCTCTCCCCAAAGTTGAACATACCAGGCATTAAACTCTCTAAAGGCTTCTGAATAGGAAAATAAACAGTTAATATTATAAGCATTACTAACTTGAGCATAATATGTAGCCTTAGTTAAGAGTTTTTCGCAATATCCATGATTATTAAAGAATGATTCTTTAACCCCACGCGCCCCTTGTACACGTATAAAACGCATCTATATCTACACCAATAATGGCTAAAGGAACAAGACCAACTGCTGATAATACAGAAAATCTTCCCCCCACATTTGCAGGCATATTAAAAACTTTAATTCCATACGCATCTGCAAACTTTTCTAAGTCTGAAGAAGGATCCGTTATTACCGCATAATTTTCTTTACAAATAGGGACAAAGCTTTGAAGGTATTTTAAAGCCGCAATAGTTTCTACGGTTGCACCAGACTTTGAAATCACAAGAATAAGCGCATCATCTAAGTCAATATCTTCTACTTTATGCTTTAGAACAAGAGGATCTGTAGTATCAATAAAATGTAAGTTTTTTTCAAAGCTTTTCCCAAGACCTAAAAAATGATAAATTGCTAAGGTGCCTAAGGCTGATCCACCAATACCTACAACAACAATATCTTTTTGCTTAATTGTCTTAGCATATGTCTTGTACTCACTTGTATCGGCGTCAGGTAAATGATAAAATCCAATTTCTTCACTTTCTTTTGAGAGCACAGAACCAAAGTCTTCATTAATTTTTGTATTAAAAAATAGTTTATTATTCATATTTATCCATTTGGGTATCTAAAAAATCCTATACTCATTTAGCAATACAAGATTTTATATTGCCCTAGGGGAAATATTTAGAAATCCCCATTTATATTTGTGAAATTTTATCATATTTCACTTGAAGCTTAGCTAATGCAAATCTTCACATTTACTTATAAGCTTGACATGTTTATCTATATAGTATAAAATGTCATTATTAAAGATAGACCTTCCACTCAGCACAAACGCTGACTCACCTTTTAAATTCCCAAAAACAGAGGCATTATGAGCGAAAACTCTAGCAAAAAAAAGAATAACAACAGAACCCACATACCTGCACAAGGTTTCACAATTGACGATCTACGTGCTAAACCCCTTGATCAACTTATTGTTATTGCCGATGACTTGAAGGTTGAACACCCTAATGAACTTAAACGTCAAGACCTTTTATTTGAGATTTTAAAAGCTCAAACAACAAAGGGTGGTTTTATTCTTTTCACGGGTATCCTTGAAATTATGCAAGATGGGTATGGTTTCTTACGTGGAACAGATACTAATTTTTCTGATTCTGTTAATGATGCTTATGTTTCAAGTACACAAATTAAAAGATTTGCTCTTAGAAATGGAGATGTTGTAACCGGTCAGGTTCGCCCTCCAAAAGAGCAAGAACGTTATTACGCCTTACTTAAGATAGAAGCGATTAACTACCTTCCACCTGAAGAAAGTAAAAAACGTCCTTTATTTGAAAACCTTACACCTTTATATGCTCAAGATCAAATTAAACTTGAGTACAAGAAAGACCATTTAACAGGTCGTATGTTAGATATGTTTTCTCCTATTGGTAAAGGTCAACGTGGACTTATTGTTGCACCTCCACGTTCAGGTAAGACAGAACTTATGAAAGAACTTGCTCACGGAATTACACATAACCATCCTGAAATTGATCTTATGGTCTTACTTGTTGATGAACGTCCCGAAGAAGTGACTGATATGGAACGTTCAGTAAAAGGTGAAGTATATAATTCTACCTTTGATCAACCTGCCAAAAATCATGTTAAAGTTGCTGAAATGGTAATTGAACGTGCAAAACGTAAGGTAGAGATGGGTAATGATGTTGTGATCTTACTTGATTCTATCACAAGACTTGCACGTGCTTATAATACTGCGACACCTTCTTCAGGTAAGGTTCTTTCAGGTGGGGTTGATGCCAACGCCCTGCATAAACCAAAGCGTTTCTTTGGTGCTGCAAGAAATATTGAACATGGTGGTTCTTTAACCATTATTGCAACCGCTCTTATTGAAACAGGTTCTCGTATGGACGAAGTAATTTTTGAAGAATTCAAGGGTACTGGTAACTCTGAAGTTGTTCTTAGTCGTCATATTGCAGAACGTAGAATTTACCCTGCTATGGACCTTCTGAAGTCAGGTACACGTAAAGAAGAACTTCTTATTAAAGAAGATGATCTTAAAAAGATTTATGTACTTCGTTCTATGCTACATAAGCAAGAGAATGAAACAAAAGCCCTTCAATTTATCTTTGGTCAGCTTAAAAAGACTAAAGACAATGAAGAATTCTTTGCTATGATGAACGAAGGACAATAAGCCTTCATGCGTGTAGGTGTTTTTGATAGTGGTGTTGGTGGCTTAACTGTAGTTAAAAGCCTCCTTGAGCATAAATTATTTGAAGAAATTATTTATTACGGGGATACCGCAAGAGTCCCTTATGGTATCAAAGATAAAAATACTATCACTCGTTACTCTCTTGAAGCCCTCGAGTTTTTTAAAAACTTTGATATTGACTTACTTATAACTGCTTGCAATACTGTAAGTGCTTATTCTCTTGATGAACTTAAAGAAGCCGCACCTTTTGATGTTGTTGGGGTGGTTGAACCTGGTATTCTTGCCCTTCAAAACACTATCAAAGATAAGAATTCGAATATCCTTATTATAGGAACGAATGCTACCATTAAATCAAAAGCTTATGAAAATCCTCTTAGTACAAGTAAATATGTAAATATATCAGCCTGTGCAACAAGTCTTTTTGTTCCTATAGTCGAAGAAGGGTTATATGATGGTCCTGTTTTACAAAGTGCTATGCAACATTATTTTAAAGACCTCAAACATCCTGATGCCATCATCTTAGGTTGTACACACTTCCCCCTTATAGAAGATTCTATTTTTAATTATTTTAAGGGAAATACACAACTTATACACTCAGGTGAAGCTATTGTTGAATACTTAGAACATCATTATAATTTTTCTAAAAAATTTGAAAAAACGGAGCTTAAACTTTTTGCTTCAGAAAATCCTGAAGCATTAAGAAGGGTCGCAAAAAAGTGGCTAAAGCACTAAGGCATTAACCCCCTCTTTAATCTTCTTATGATAAACTAAAACCAATTTATTTAAGAGGCATAACTTGAAGCAAAATTCTGAAGTATTAGCATTAAAATATCGACCTAAACGTTTTGAAGACCTTATTGGTCAAGAAACAATTGCTCAAACACTTTCACTTGCCCTTGATTCTTCTCGACTTTCACATGCTTATCTTTTTTCAGGTCTAAGAGGTTCAGGAAAGACCTCTACTGCTCGTATTTTTGCTAAAGCCTTAATGTGTGAGCATGGCCCTACTTCTAAGCCTTGTGACACTTGTCAACATTGTGAAATGGCTAATGATGGACGCCATATTGATATTATCGAGATGGATGCAGCAAGTTCTAGAAAAATTGATGATATACGTGACCTTATAGAACATACTAAATACAAGCCAGCTACCGCTAGATTTAAAATTTTTATCATTGATGAAGTGCATATGCTTACTAAAGAAGCCTTTAATGCCCTACTTAAAACCCTTGAAGAGCCTCCTCCTTTTGTTAAGTTTATCTTAGCTACAACAGACCCCTTAAAACTACCCGCAACCATCTTAAGCCGTACACAGCACTTTAGATTTAAAAAGATTTCAACCATTAATATCATCAATCATCTAAGCCATATCATGCACTTAGAAAATGTTGAATATCAAAATGAAGCCTTAGAAATTCTTGCCCGTTCAGGTTCAGGTTCACTTCGTGATACCCTAACCCTTTTAGACCAAGCCATTATCTTTTCAAAGCATTTTGTTGATGTGCAGACGGTGACAGATATGTTAGGTCTCATTGATCCTGAGTTTATTGATAATATTTTCAAGTCTGTATTTTCTAAAAACCAAGCTGAAATTATTGCTCATGTTAAGGCCCTTGAAGATTATGAAGGAGAGATGGTTGTTGATGAGCTTATTGCCTATTTAAAAGAAAAGCTATATGCTCAAGACCCACTTTTCTCTACCCTTATTTTAGAACGATTTTTTAGAGTTTTATCAGATGCAAAATCTCTTTTTCATCTCAATGCAGATAGCTCTTTTGTACTTTCACTTGTATTTTTCAAAATGGTAGAAGCCCTTCGTATTAAAGAAGTTGATCAAATGATAGAAGAGCTTGAGGCCCAACTTGAACGACCTGAAATCAAGACCAGTATACTTGAAAAGCCAATGGAACAAGTTCAAAAAACACAAGAAGTACAAACAACACAAAAAGTACAAGAATCAATTTCAATACCAGAAATAATTCTTCCTATAAAAGAAGTGCCTACTGAAGTTCAAGCACCTGTTGTTAAAGAAGCCCTTGTTCCTAAAATTGACTTAGGCTCACAAAACTTTGAAAAACTATTAAGTGCCTTACATGATAGAAGCGCTGAACTTGGGGCCTGTTTTAGTGACAATATCTTTTATAAAAGCTTTGAAAATGGTGTTCTTACATGGGAATCATGTGCCTCAGGTGAGTGCAAAGATAAGCTTCGCCACGGATGGGGTGTAATTAACCATTTTGTAAAAGATATTTTTGGTTTTGAGACGAAGATAAAAAATATTTCTTGCAGTAAGCCTATGGAAGAAGAAAAAAAAACAAATCCTAGTATAGAACAAAGCATGCAAAAAGTAGTTCAGAATATCCCAAGTCAACAAAATTCAGGGCCTGTAAGTATGCCTCCTATACCCGAACCAATACCAACTTCTAGTATGCTAAGTGCTGAACAAATGCAAGCCCAGCCAATAGAAGAAACTGGTTCTATGATTGCTGAGATTGTGGGAGGCGATGTGCCTCAAGATAATGATGAGAATGGAATCCAGGACGCTTCCTGTGTTTCAGGTTGTAGGGGAGATGATCCTTCTACACTTGATGAAGCAAGTAAAGAAATTGACGCGGCTTCTATTATGGATGAACCAATGATTAAAAAGGCCCAAGAAATGTTTGAGGCCACAAAAATTACAATACAGTCTAAGGTTTAAAAATAATTATTGCAGCTATACAATTGATATAGAAAGATGCAGTTTTCCTGTCTAAGCCAAAGGCGCAGAAAAATTACGATACAGTTTAAAGTCTAGTGAATCCGTGAATCCGAATTTAAACTGTTTTCCCATAAATCCACATTACCTCTTAATCAATCCACGCTTCTGTTCTAAATTCTCTTCCATCTTTAAACTTTTTGATTTTAAAGGCATTAGAACATTTTCCTTCTTCAATATCAAAAATAACTATTTGTAAGATAGACTTACACTTCTCCGGCACCTTAAATCGTTCAGGCAGTCCTGTTAAAAACCGACGGATAGGAACATCAGAATTCATACCAATAACATTATCCCTACATCCAGTTAGACCTATATCTGTTAAATATCCCGTCCCTTCGTCAACTTGAAGGTCATCTGTACCTACATGTGTATGTGTTCCAACGATGGCCGATACTTCTGACTTTAGCATCATCAATAAGGCTCGTTTTTCTGCTGTTGCTTCTGCATGCATATCTATGAATATATTTTTTACACCTTTTTCTTGAAGCTTAGCCACTGTTTCCTTCGCACATCTAAAAGGATTATCGGTAAGAGGCATAGAAAAATGGCCCATTAGGTTTATAATAGCAAGCTTTTCACCATTTACCTCATAAACCTTGCAACCTGTTCCACTTACCTCATCAGGATAATTATGGGGTCTTAAAAGCTCATATTTATCAAAAAGACCGTGTATCTCTTTTCTGTCCCAGGTATGATTTCCACCTGTCATAACATCTATACCTGTATTAAAGAGCTCCGCTGCATTCTTATCTGTTAGACCAAAACCATGAGATGCATTTTCATAATTTGCTATAACAAAATCAATCTTATGTTCTATTTTAAGTTTTTTGAGGTTTTCTTTAATAATAGAGCGGCCAGGGCGACCAATTATATCTCCGATGAAGGCAATGCGCATATAGTTTCCAGTAAAAAATTTATAACGGCATTGTAACATTAAATGGGGAAATACGTGAAAGGGTTGATGGGTGCAAGAGTAGATGAGTCATAAAGTAGTCTTTAGATAAACCGCATTATCCCATTTACACTTTTACCTTTAAACTAGAGTTTCTTTGGTTTGGAAGTTCGCAGGTAGCTAAGAACCTCTTTAATAATATCATCATCATCTTTACTTGCAGACTTGATAGTTTCCATAGAACCATTTGAGTAAGTGATAGAAATATTTTGTCCATAATTTCCAATAAGGGTGATAGACTTTTCAATACTAAGTAACTTAATTACAATAAGCTCAAAGAATTGCTTTGTATTAATATCTAATCGTCCGAATCTATCATTAGCTTCTTCTTCTATCTCATATACCTCAGTAACTGCTTCACAATGGCTCAAGCGTCTGTATAACTCTAAACGTAAGCGTTCTTCTTGAACAACCTCATCAGAGATATAAGCTGATATAGTCAGTTTAATATCCACTTTTTTACGCTCAATTTGTTGTTGATTTGAGAGTTCTTTAATAGCGTCTTCTAACATCCTAAGATATAAGGTATAACCAATATTTTTAATATGGCCACTTTGAGCGTCACCGACTAAGTTACCTCCACCACGTATTTCTAGGTCATGATAAGCCAGTACAGAACCTGCCCCTAAGAAAGAGTTTGATTCAAGAGCAAGTAAACGTTTTTTTGCCTCATCTGTTAGGTTTTCTTTATCATTTACAATAAAATATGCGTAACCTTCTATATGACCACGTCCAACACGTCCACGAAGTTGATGAAGGTCTGCTATACCAAATCTATCTGCCCCGTCAATAAGCATAGTATTAACCGTTGGCATATGAATACCTGATTCAATAATAGATGTTGCTAGAAGTACATCATACTCGCCATTTTGAAACCTCATTAACTCTTTTTCAGTTACAGCTGCAGAAACCTTTGAGTGAAGCATCAAAATTCTTAGGTTAGGTAATACCGCTAAAAGTTCATTTTTCTTTATTGGCATTGCGTCAATGGAGTTAAAGACATAAAATAATTGTCCCCCACGTCTAAGTTCTCGCAATATTACTTCTTTAAGTAGTTTTTCATCATATTCTTTAACAAAGGTTCTTACCCCTTGTCTCTCACTTGGTGGTGTCATAAGCGTCGACATCTGCTTAATAGAAGACATAGCCTGATTAAGTGAACGTGGAATAGGTGTAGCTGACATAGACAGAAGATGGACCTTTTCATATAAGGTTTTTAGCTTCTCTTTTTGCTTTACTCCAAACTTGTGTTCTTCATCAATGATAATTAGACCTGGCTTTTTAAACTTCGCTGAAAATAAAGAGTGTGTCCCTATAACTAAGTCTAAATCCCCTGACTCTAAGGCCTTAATAATTTGATTTTTATCCTTAGTCGAAACAAAACGGTCAAGCTTAGCAATTTTTATATCATAAGGTTCAAAACGCTCTTTAATAGACTTATAATGCTGAGAAGACAATAAGGTTGTAGGGACAATCAAAGCTGATTGATATCCACTTAGGTAGGCAGCGTAAATAGCGTTCATAGCTACCTCTGTCTTACCAAAACCAACATCACCAGAAAGGAGTCTATCCATCACCTTTTCTTGGCTAATGCTTTGAAGTATCTCTTTTATTGAGCGGTCTTGATCATCTGTATATTCAAAGCCTGCTTCTGCTTGAAACTTTTTAATTTTATTGGCATCTGCAATAATTCTAGGCGCCTTAATAAGCGCTCTAGAAGCCGCAAGGTTTATAATCTCCCCTGCAATCTCAAAGAGTTTCTTTTTAACCTTATCTTTTAACTTAGCAAAACTACCTTTTCCCAGTTTATCAAGAATAGGAAGCGAGCCTGAAGAAATATATCTATCTATTGATTCTAGGTTTTCAACAGGGATTAAAACACGTTCTTCCCCTTGATAGGAGATAGCTACAAAGTCTTTAACGCCTCCAAGTATCTCAGCTTGCTCAATCTTTTCAAAAACTCCTACCCCATAATCCTCATGAACTATATAATCACCTGGTTTTAATTCATCAAGAATAATACTTGTCTTTTTACGGCGTTTTTTCTTAATCTCTTTATTCAAAGAAAAAACAAGCTCTTTTTCTCCAATAAAGTTTACAATGAGAGGGGAATATACTACATTAAGCATAGAAGTATCGTGGAGGTCTTGTTGTTTAATTTGCGCTTCGTTAGAGGCTATTAAGGTTATCTTTTTATTTTTATGCGCCTTCAGTGTTGTATGAATGTCTACTAAAATAAAGTCAGAAAACTCTTTTGCTTCTGGCATGATTTGAAAGTCAAAATATTTTTCATCTACCGCACCTTCATCAAAAGCATAAATCTCTTGTAGTTCTAAGGATAAATCACTTGAATATACAGCTTCTAAGCCTTCCATAAAAGGCTTAGCCAACTCTTCTAAATGCCAAAGCCCTAAAGAACTTAAATCCTTTACAAAACTATCAGACGAGCTATGTTCACATTTAGATAAAAGAAGATCATATTGCTTTTCTTCTAAGGCAAAAAAAGCAGGAATAATTTCTATTTTTTCTATTTCTTCTTTGATACTCTTTTGTGTTTCAAGGGTAAAGGCACGAATTTCCTCAACCTCATCACCAAAAAGAGAAATACGGTAAGGCTTATCTACACAAATAGGAAAGATATCAATAATATCACCCCTAAAAGAAACCTCACCTTTTTCTTCAACAATATCAACAAAGGTATATCCCCAATGAAGCATCTGTTTTTTAAAGCTTGGGAGATCTATACTGTCACCGAATTCTATAAAATGACTAGCATTTAAACTTTCAAGAGGAAGAGGATGAGATACTGTTTTGATTGGTGAAATAACAAGAGGCTTTTTCTTTGCATTTTTATAGGTATCAAGGGCAGAAAATAATTCAAAAAGTTCTATCTTAAAAGATCGCAAGTCATCTCCACTCACAGCTCGTAAATCAGGAAACACAAGTACATCAATATTGAGGTACTTAAGTACATCAGCAAAGGCCAAGGCCTCTTTTGAATCTTTTACAATGATAAGTTCTGGGGAATTACTCTGAAGGTATTCGTATAATTTACTCTGACTCAAGCTTCTTTTTTCTTCTCATTTAATTCTATGTTAACAGGTTTATTTTTCATTTCTTTATTTTTTATCTTACTCTCACCCTCAAAATGGCCCTGAGCTTCAATAATCAGTTCAGATGAAAGAATAGTGCCAAGTACCTTACCTGCTGCCATTATCTCTAAACGATTTGCATTAACTGAGCCTTCTACAAGACCTTGCACTACTAAATGATGTGTCTGAATATCTCCACACACCTTTCCACTTTTACCAATAGTAACAAGTTTTTTTGAAATAATTGTTCCCTCAAACTCACCATCTATATATAAATTACAGTCAAGTTTCATCTCGCCCTTGATAAAAGAACCTTCTGTGATAATAGTGGTATTGTTGTTGTCTGGTGTAGACGCGTTGTCGCTGTTATTAAAGATTGCCATGGTACGTTTTTCTCCTTCTCAAAAATTGAGTTATAAGAAGCGATATTCCACTTAACAAACCAAAATGGGTTAAGTGCTCTTTGAACAAATCTCACTTCATAATGTAAATGAGGACCATTTGACATACCGCTATTTCCCGTATAGCCGATGAGATCCCCACGCTTAATAAACTGACCTGATTTTACCACAATTTTGTTAAGGTGGCCAAAATAAGTTTTAAATCCAAAACTATGATCTAAAATTATAAGATTTCCATAACCACTGCGCTTATGTTTAGCTGCCCATTCAACAATCGCATCTGCGGTTGCATAAATAGGTGTTTTCATAGGTGCTTTCATATCTGTACCTCTATGAAATTCTCTGCTTTTCAGGGTTGGATGGATTCGGTATCCATACTTAGAGGTAATGCCTCTGTATTCAACAGGGGAACCACTTGGAACATGTTGCATTAAAGCAGACATCTCTTCAGAGGTGACCGTTGCTAAGTCTACGCGCTCTGCTAGGGTAGAGTCTTCTTCAGTAGACAGTCCAATAAGTTGTTCAATATCAGACAACTTGTCTGTTACAGTAACCAGTTCATCTTGTTTTTTCTTTATGGTTTGTTCTGTTAAAACAATGATACTAAGTAAATCTTGATTTTTTCTTTCTAATTTAGAATAAGCATCTTTCATCTCATTCTTTTTACTTTCTATGCTATCAACACTTGCATTTAAATAAGCAATAGAAAAGGCAGATAAGGAAAAAATAAAAAATAAAAGCCCTAATAAGTATAATCCAAAACTCTTGACAATTTGATGAAGGTTAAACTGTTTTACCCCATGTTCATCATGAATAGTAATAGTAAATTGATCATGCATGTAATCAAATTCCTTTTTTTAGTTATTTACGACTTAGTATTTTTTAAAGGCTTCTATTACACTAAAAGAGCCAAAAACTAAATAGTTTTCTTCTTCTAAAACCTTATCAAATTTTTTAAATTTTAATCCATTTTTGATAATCGCTGCTTCTAAGTCTTCATTCTTAACAATACGCTCATCTTCAACACTTATAATCTCAACCTGCTTAATAATAGGAGAGAGTATGGACAATATCGACAAATAATCTTTATCTTTATAGCTATTATAAACTAAATTTATTGATTTTGGAGAGAAGCTAGCTGAGATAGCTTCTGCGGCGAGGCTATTATGCCCCACATCCAACCATACATTTGGTTTTATTCTTTGCATTCTACCATCTAATCTCTGAGAGTTAAATAAGTTTATCTTAACTTTGTATCCTAATTCCTTAACCACTGCCATACTTACTAAAAGATTTTCTTGCAAGTAATGAGGATGTTCTTGTTCAGCAGATATTTTTTCTGCCATCTGAATCATCTCATCATCTAGATAATCTTCATAAGATACAAAAGTTATTTTAGAATCTTTTTCTAAGGATCTTGCCACCTCTGTTACTTCTTCAAACTTTTGCTTAGAAATAATAGCCTTTGTACTAACACTACGTAACTTTGTTAAGGCTATGTCTTTAATGCTAGTGCCTAAAAAGTCTTCATGGTCCATACCTATAGGCGTTATAACTGACAATACTTTTTCAAAAGCATTTGTTGCGTCAAATTCTCCTCCAAGACCAGCTTCTAATACAACGTAATCACAGTTTTCATATACTAGCATAGCTAAAAATGTTGTGTATTCGAAATAACTCAGCCCCTCCTTGAACTCATTAGGAAGTAAGCCTTGTAGTCTTTGATGAACTTCTTCTAAACGTGTGTTATCACAATTTTCACCCTCTATCCATATGCGCTCATTAAAATACTCAATATGAGGCGAAGAATAATGTCCTACCTTAAGACCTAAGTTCTTTAGAGCATTCGCTAAGAAACGTCCTGTAGTTCCCTTTCCATTCGTACCTACTAGATGAATGATAGGAGGAATATGAAGTTTATCTTTTATACATGCATAAGCACGAGGCATACGTGTATAGTCTATCTTCGAATAATATAAGGGTTTTTTATCTAGAAATTCAGCTAATTTCATATAACTATTTGATTACGTCCATTTTCTTTTGCCTTATACAATTTATATAATTTTGTTAAGGCGTCTTCTCGTGAAGCTT
>DTVI01000305.1 GCA_012963655.1 Sulfurimonas sp. | reverse complement strand
CCTTCCTATCAATCTTCCACGGAAATATTTCTAAACCCAAGCATTCATGAAGCTTTTCACTGAGTCCCATATCCATACTTGCTTGAGAATAACACTTAATACATCATCCATCAAAAAACACTTCCACTTTTGGCGATGTCATCAAAGCTTTCTACTTAACACGGCCATTACTAAAAAGCATATTTCCCATAGAAATTATTTCAAAGTACCTAAGCTCACTAGCCTAATTTAAATCACTACAACAACAACATCATTATTAAGTGTTTGAGTAAACCTTGAGCAAGGCCAAAGCGATCAATAGATTACAATCTTCGCTCTGATAAAAAAGGTGTATGTCCCCTAACGAAGGTATCTCTTTGTGTAAAATAAAAGTGTTTTATTGGTGTAAATATTAATAGAAAGATTATAAGAGTATAAGTATCATGCAAATACTAGGAGAGAAAAGTTTAAATTAACCGCAAGAGCGGTTAAAGAAGAACCTTATTTAAAAGGTTTACTAAGATCTTTTTCTAGTGCGCCTGGAACAGTAGCAATCGTCATAAAGTCACCCAGAGTAAGATGTGGGTAAGATACTGCTAAGTAGTATTTAGGAGCAAGCATACGAGCTTCATTGTTCTCAATTAAGATAGTATAAGGAAGAAGTCCTGCCTTATCTAGTCCAATCTTTTTAGTAAACTTAGCTGTACGCTTAGAAATATCATATCCAACAAGATATCTATTCTCAGATAACTTAAGTGTAAAAAGGTGCATCTTGCCCTTTTTATAGCCTTCAGCTTTCTCAACTAAAGAAGCAACTGTACCTTTAGCAATAACAATTGAGTCTTGGTAATACGGCATTGAAACCATATAGTGGTAACCAGCTAAATCAGCGTAATCCCCCTGGTCAGCTGTTTCTTTTAAATTAGAAAAAGCAGTAGTTAAAGCATCTTTAACACTTAAAAGTTGTGCATAGTCTGCACTTTCTTGCATAAATGCTTTTCCAAAATATACTGGATTAGAGATAGAAATTTGATTGTTTTTACCATCAATTAAAATACGACCAATTCCTGCAAACCCACGACCTGGCTTGTCAGCCATTGCCTTAAGTGTGTCATTTGTAAAAATAACTGTTTGAAGCTTGTACTTCTTGTTAACAGTATATGTACCAATAACTTCAAAACCAGCACCAGTAAGTTTTGCACTTATATCTTCAGCACTCATCATTGCACCACTTAAGTAAGCGTGCACTATTTTAGGGGCAGTAGATTCACCTGCATTTAACTCTTTTGAACTACAACCTGTAAAGGCAACTAATACTGCTAGTGTAAGAACTTTTAATAATTTTCTCATTTTAATTTAGCTCCTAAGCTTTCCATAATCTCAATAATTTGCTTATCAAGTTTACGAATTGAATCAATTTGTTTTTGATCTTTAATACCTGCAATGTTAATCCAGTTTTCTAAGTATGGCATACCGATGTGAAGAACATTTGTTCCCTTTTCAACATACATATACATAGAACATGGAGCAAACGCGCCCGCCTGTGCATTGCCATGGTTAAATATACCATAAGAAAAGTAAAAATGACATAATGAATAAACAACATATGCATCATATCTATCAAACTCTTGTTCATTTTCTCTGTATGCTTCTGCAAAGTTTTTAAATCCCGCGATAATATACTTGTTATCTTCAAAAGCAGCTTCGAACTCATCCGCCATCCATGTATCTAAACCTTCAAACTCACCATCAATGATATCATCTTTAGTAACGCCTTCAGGACGTTCAAAAGTCATAGTAAATTCCATTAATTTCTTTTCAGGAAGTTTGTCAAAACTAAGTATCTCTTTTTTACCACCGATTTCCGCATCAATCATTTCATTTAAGGGCTTAAATGAAGAGATGAAATCAGAACGAAGCTCTTTGTCAGTAATACCAACAATATCAAGCATTACAGCGGGATTAACATGACCAACACGTGTAATATTTTCATTACTATACTTATAAACATGTAAGTTAAATGGAGAGAAACCACCAAGACGTGGATCTTTAAGTAGTAATGGACGAATTGCATCATCATTAGCTATTGAAAAGAAACCTAAGTTATCAAGAGTAATTTTATACCCTGGTTCTTTTGAATATTTTTTGCCATAAGCATCATTAATACGCTCATGTGGATCAGAAAGAATATACCCTGTACTTTCAATTTTCTCATTAACCATTGTATTATAAGCGTGCTCTTTGTCACCCTCTGCCGCATTGAAATAGATACCGTCTTGAGCAAAAGCTACACTACTAACAAGTAATAATGCTGCTGCTGATTTAATTGTTTTTCCAAACATTAAATTCCCCTTTTATAGAATAATTATTCTTACGCCCTGTCTTACAATAAATAAAGGTGGTAAAATTAGTTCATATAGTTTATCATAGCTAGCATTAACACTATTTTGAATTACAAGTATTAGCTAGATTTTTGCAGTAATGCTAAGATATGAAACATTAAACATCAAATATTCTATAATCCTATTAAAAAATTGTGACCTAATTGTCTAAAGTCATTTATTTTTTTGCATTTATTTGATTTAACACCAAACTAATTAAAATTTATATGTAGCCCCAACACTAAGTGAGAACTGAGAATGTGTCACATTAGCTTGAGACCTAATACCAGGATCAAAAGCTGCAGGTGTGTTCAGTGCAATTCCAAATACTTGAGTTGCTTCGCTTGTATCAAATGAAGCACTTACCTCATTAGCATACACCATAGCTAAATCAATTTCAACTTCATCATTGGCAAAAAACGACATCCCAATAGTATAATGTTTTTCAACAATACCAGGAAATCCTGCTAAGTTAAAAGAGTTAATAATCGCACCTGAATAGGTACTACCATCTTGCTCTTTTATGGGACTCTTAGCATAATTAAGTCCTGCACGAAGGGTATACTCTGAGGTCTTATAAGCATATCCAATTGCATATACATCTTGGTCTTCCCAGCCAAAGTCACTAAAACCACTTGCATCTTCCCAGTTCATCTTTCTATAATCAAAGCCAAGAGTATGCTCACCTAAGACATAAGCAAATCCAAGGCCTATCTCAGCAGGTTGGTCTAAGTTGTCACCTGAGCTAATTCCAACATTTCCAAAAGTATTAAAAGCTGCAACCGAGGCTGAAATAGTATTATCATATGACATCTTAAACTTGGACTTATACACAAGACCCATACTTAAACCTTCAATTCCAATCTCATTAAAATCATAAGCCATACCCACTTCAAACCCAATAGACGTATCACTAGCAGGACCATTATCAAGTGAGCCAATACTCTTATCACTTTTTAAAGTAATATGACTCATTTCCAAGGTTCCAAACTGCATAACTGGAGAAAAACCAAAGGCAAATGAATTTACCTGATAAGATAAAGGAATAGAAATCTTAAGTAATTGAAGATTAGTCTTCATATTTAAAGTGCTTTCAGGTTTTTCTTCAGAATAATCAACACCCATAGCCGCTGTCCCCGTTACAGACACACCATAAACAAAGTCTTCATTTATACGCTGAGCAAAAGAAATCTCAGGAATAGTAGTCATCTCATCATTTGAATCTGCAATAACAAAAGAAAAGTCTAACTGAGCCTTACTTAAGGTATCAGACCCATATGAAACGTCAGGTCCAAAAAAGGTCAATGAACCCGAGACTTCCATGTTTTTTACCGTAGATATTAAAGCGGGATTAGCCAAGCCAGACTCTGCCCCAAAACTTTTAGCTATACCAACACCACCCATACCACGAGACTTTGTTCCAGTAGCAATCAAATTATTACCGTTGGTTGCAAACAACGAAGACCCAACAAATAACAAACACCCAAGACTAATACTTTGAAAAAATACTCTCATAAACATCCCTATTATTAATAACAATAGAATAATATATTAATCAATAAAGTCAGCTTAGAATCATAAGAAAATAAAATATTGTTATAAGAATGGGAAGTTGAGAGGCGTAAAAAGAACGACCACTGCTGGTCGTTCTTAGCCTCGGAACCGAAGTCGATGTGCGCTCGCGTACCGACGAAGGCCTCAGCACTAGCTACTTAAAAGAATATAACTTAGCTAAATACAAAAGAGAAAATACCAATCAATTTATCCGATTAAAACTTCTTACCAGAAGTTAAGAGCAGTGTTCGTAAAACCTCGGTAGAGGTTTTCTATCGTATAAATCGATTGGCAATATAAAGCCAAAAAATATTCATAACTCATTAAATAAAAATAAACTAAGATTTCATCAGTAGAAGTTGCGTAAGTAAATGCAAAGTCAGCTTAGAATCATAAGAAAATTAAATATTGTTAAAAAAGTGAGAAGACTTATAAGAGAAATAAAAAGAAAGAGATTAAAAAAGAAAGTTTCCCAAGCAAAGCTTGGGAATAAAAAGGTCTAATTAGAACTTGTAAGAAGCACCAATAGTAACACCTAGTTGAGAGTGTGTAGTTTCAATTGATGAAGCAGGAGCTGCAGCAGATGCACCTTGAGCTTGAGCAACTGTCATACCATTAGCAATGGCTCCACCATAAATAAATGCAGCTGTCATACCAGTTGTATCAAAAGAATTTGTAACTTCGTCAGCATAAACAACAGCTAAGTCTAGTTCTAAATCTTCATTAACAGAGTAAGAACCACCAATTGTGAAGTGAGATTCAACAATACCTGGGAAACCAGCTTGGTTAAAGAAGTTTTTAACTGCACCAATATAATTTGAAACATCTCCAGCTTGTTCAACAATTGGAGACTCAGCATAGTTATAACCTACACGAACAGCCCAACCACTTGTAGCATATTCATAACCAATTGAATAAATGTCTTGATCTTCCCAACCAAAGTCAGAATAACCAGCAGCATCTCCCCAAGCAACATTTTTGTAATCTAAAGCAATAGTAGACTCACCAAATGCATAAGCAACACCAACACCAATTTCAGCTGGTTGGTCTAGGTTGTCACCAGATGTAATAGCCGAATCCGCATTAAATGCCGCTAAAGATGCAGAAATTGTATTATCATAAGTCATACCAAGTTCAGACTTATAAACAGCACCAAGAGTTAAACCTTCAACACCTAAGTCTTTAAAGTCATAAGCAACACCAACTTCATAACCAATTGAGGTATCTGAAGACTTACCATTATCTAATAAAGCATAAGTTGGACCTGCATTAGGAGCTACACCAGCAAATCCTGTTTGAGCCATATGACTCATTTCTAATGTTCCGTATTGTAATACTGGAGCAATACCAACAGAAAGACCATTTAATTGGTAAGAAACAGGAACAGCAACCTTAAGAAGTTGTAATGCAGTTTTCATTCTGAATAAACCATTATCAGTTGCAGTACCGAATGCTGCATCATCATAATCAACACCCATACCAGCAGTACCAGTCATAGAAAAACCATAAACAATATTATCATTAATTCTATGAGCAAAAGAAACCTCAGGAATTACAGAAAAATCTGCATCAGAAGCTTGAGTATTTACAGGTGCTGCTCCAAGAGATGCAGGATTTGCTTGAGCAGCTGCATT
>DTVI01000304.1 GCA_012963655.1 Sulfurimonas sp. | reverse complement strand
AAACCTATCTTCATCCTATATTTCTGCCTTAGGGGTTAGAAACCTTTAACCCTTATACTTTACAATCTCAAAACTTATATAATATTTTTTTATAATTAATTATTAATTTACTAAGGAGTAGACTCAATAGGTATTTTTATACAGACGTTTAGATTGGGGTGTAATCATAATGTAATCTTTATAGATTATACTTTCACAATCAAAAAAGGGATATACATGAAATTAACTACTCTTAACTTGCTATTAGGCTTAGCTCTTATGGCATCATCAGCACAGGCTGCTGGGGACATCGAGCACCCACATGAACGAATAGAAAAAGTAAAAGCGAAAGACACGACTCCACATACTGAAAAAAGCATCATGGATAGAATTCATTTAAAAGGTGACTTAAGACTAAGATATGAGAGCATTGAGAGAGATGACACTCCTGCTGAAGATAATAAATATAGATATCGTTTAAGAATAGGGGCAGTTGTTGATCTTACAGATAATTTACACGCTGAAGTTGGTATGAGATCTGGGTTTGCAAATCCAACTTCAGGAAACCAAACATTCGAAGAAGATGAGCCTTTGAAAGATTATTTCTTCCAGTCCCTTAGATTTAATGTTTTAGGTTTAGTATACAATTCTGGTAACTCTACTTACAAAGTAGGTAGACAACCCTATATGATGTACAGACCTATTAAATCACAACTTGTTTGGGATAATGATGTTTCATTGAACGGAGCAAATTATCAGTATAAAAATGACACGCATATTATTACGGTAGGAGCGAACCAACCAACTTTGGAAGAAAAATCTACTGCTAATGACACTGTTAATCTCTTTATCGCACAATATGTAAATATAACAAAATTTGAGTCTGCACAACTAAACTTAGGTACGGGTGTTTATTATTATGATGGTTTAAAAGGCAACACGGCTCTCTTTGTTTCAAGAAAAGGTAATACCATGTACAAAGATACAAATGGTAATAATCGTTATGCAAATGACTATCATATGGTAGAAGCATTTGGCGAATTAAAGTTTAAAGATGTATTTGGTAAACCAGTTAAAGTTGCAGCAGGTCTTGTATATAACTTTGGGGCAAGTGATAATAACTTTGGATATGATTTAGCCATTCAAGTAGGTAAGGCTAAAAAAATAAATGACTGGCAAGTAAAATACTCATATACTGATCTTCAAGAAGATGCAACATATGGTGCTTATTCTGATTCAGATAACTTCGGTGGTGGTACTGCTTCTAAAGGTCATGCGATTAGAGCTAAGTTTAAAGCAGGTAAAAATATTTATCTTGCTGGTAACTTCTTCTTTAATACACTTTATCAAAGTAGAACAAAAGACCTTTTAGTAGTAGAGCCAACTTATGAGCGTGTACAGTTGGATATGATTTATAAATTCTAGTTCAAAAGTCAAAAAGAGCATCTTAAAAATAAGCTATACCATGTTCATCAACCTGAGCTTCTTTCTCCCAAGGACGTAGTCCTTTAGGGAAAAAATAATCGCATTTTTGAGACCTGTGCTATAATCATCTTAGTCTAGATAAGGATAGCCAATGTCAACGACCACCTTAATGATACTCTTAGGTATTTTACTTCTTATTTTAGTCCCCTTACTCTTATCATATTTTATTTTTCCTGATGATAAAGCGCCTATAGAATTTGTAAAAAAAATGAATACTCCTCCTGTTATTTCTAGGGATAAGCCCTTAAGTTTTGAAGAGATATTAGAGGTCTTTGGAGATACTCAGAGTTCCAAAGAAACTTTAAGAGAAGTGATAGAGCAACTTATAAAGCATCACGGAAAGATTCATGCTAAGTTAGGAGATCTACCTCACCCTGATTTCAAACGCTATTTGTCTTTAATCATTGTTTTATGTAATAACCCTAAAGCTGATAAGGATATTATTATTGCCTTAGACCAAAAGCTATGCACAAAAAATCCTAGGTACGCCTTAAATATAGATGAAGCAGTAAACAAGGGCATAGCCGCTAGAGGTTTTTAGTCAGTATTTTATGAGTTAAAGAAGGTAGAGAAGAGTGTTATACTCAAGATTCTTAGAAGAGCTGAAGAACCTTGATTATATTTAATTTACGCGAAGAGAGGTGTTTAACATCTTTCTTGAACTAAAGTAATTGATATAAATTTTTCCTTTAATAAGGCTAATCCCTGTTGTTTCATAAATGGTAGTTTTTATTTTTACACCCTTGATTTCTACAGTTTGTATGTAAGTAGACTTAACAAGGGCAGACTTTGCATTATTGGCTATATCCATGTTACGTTCTTTTACTTCAATGAGATTACTTTGAACTTGTTTCCAGTATTGGCTAAGATGACGTTTGTACTCATTAAAACTCAAACGCTTAGTATTTGTTTCTTCAATGTTCTGATTTGTAAGGCTTACAGGTGTTCGTGAAAGAAAGTGCTTTTTCATAGCACTAATATTTTTATGCTCTTTGGCAATCTTGACTTGGTCAAGCATTTTAGAAATATTTTTTTCATTTAATGACTTGGCAGCAAAAAGACTTGTACTTAAAAATAAGGCCATAAGACTTGAAAAAAATAATTTTGTAAATGTATAATTGAAACGATATTTCATAATATTCCCTTATGTATGTTCTATATTATAACTAAAACTTTTTATCTAAAGACGATTAATAATCTTCTTTGATTTCAAACTGAGCTATTTTTTGGTCTGAATTATATAAAAATAATTGATCTCCTCGAATTAGAAGACGATTCGTTTTTTTTAAAATTCTATCAAATATTTGAGATTGCTCTTTCCCCTCTTCACATGATGCGTTAGAAAAGACAATTTTTCTAAAACTAAAGGCCTCGTTTTTTTGTGAATATTTGGCTTGTAAGGTATTGCATCCATTACTTCCATGCACACTTGTATCATTGATATGAAAAAAAAGATGTACATAGGGTTGATGATCAAAGCTTTGTAAATCCTGCCCCTTAAGCTTAATGAGCCTCCAGTATGTTCCTTTCAAGGGTTTATCAGGGATAGGAGAAGAACATGAAATTAAAAACACTAGGCTTAGAATAAGAATAAAATGCGACAAGTTTAACCTTTAAATTTTAAAAATAATGTCTGGTATATTTCCATTAGAATGTTTTAACCAAACATCATCATCTTTGAGTTTTATCTCATCTTCACCAAGATAAAACTCAAGCTTAGGAATCTTTTGGTAAATAACTTCATAAGAGAGTAATACAATATAGGTCTTAAGTGCGCAAATTATATCAGTATTAGATAATTTTGGACTTGAAACATACTTTTTATTTGATTTATATAGGCTGTATGGAGTAAGGCAACTACTGTATTCGTACTACTTTTAGGACAAAAATTCACCTACGATCTCTTTTATGAACTTGTGTCTAAGACGCTATCAGGAATTTTTCCGCCCGTAAGGTTTAACCATAAGGTTCTTGATTGTCTTTGCTGTTGTTCGGAACTTAAGGATATTTCTATTTGTTTGCTTTTTTTGAGTTTAAATAAGAGATTACGTAGTTCTGTATCAAAGCCAAAAATGTTTATGTAGTGGATGATAGCCTGAGATATATGAGAAAACTGCTCTTTTATAATGAGCAACTTTATTTGGGTGAGATAGCTTTGACGCAGAATCATACCTATCTTTTTAGAACGAGAGTAAAGTGGAAGTAAGTTTCCAAGGATAAGCTTTATATATCTTGTATTCCCAGCTAAGGCTTCTTTTTTAGCCTGCTGCATTTTTTTATTCCAGTTGTCTTCTAATTCTTGGCTTAGGGGTAGAACTTGAAGTTGAGGGTAGGTGTCAATAAGAGTATATGAAGCTAAGAGGTTTTCTTCTTCTTGAAAGTCTTCTAATCTCTTGGCTAGGCCTAAAAGCTTAGAAAGATCTGTTAGGACTTCTCGCATATATGGGATGTGCTTTAAGGCCTGGTACTCTAACTCAGCAAGCTCATAATCTCTAGAAAAAATATGTTGGCGAAACTTGACTAAGAGCTCTTCACTAGATTCTATTACCTTTTTATAAGAGGTAATATCTTTTAAACAAGGATACTTCTTTGTAATAGCAAAGATATGCTGATAAGAATGATCATTAATATGTTCAGTGAAATCTAGAAATGTTTGAGGTTGATGTAGAAGAACCTGTATGAAACAATGCTTAGATGAGACACGCGAAAAAGGTTCTAATACCTTAAATAGATAACGGGTTTTATCCCTAATTATATAGGCCTGGGCCTTTGCAAAAGCATTGTCCCATATTTCCTCCATTTTATTGTAGGGGTCAGTCATTTTAAGCAAGGGTACATTCTTTGCCATGCTATAAGCGATGGTGTAATTTTTATGTTTCACGGCAGTCTTAAAGCGAGTATAATGTGGTAAAAGTCCGTTAATCGAATTGATAATATGTTTTTTAGAAGGAACCTTTGCAAAATAGCTTAAGACTCTTTGCATAGTTTTTATATCTCCTTCTTGGACCTGATAAATGGCTTCTTTTAAGGTGCTTTCCCAGGCGGCTTCAAGCTCGTCAACAAGGTTTGTTTCTTGTAATAAAGGGAAACTTTCTAGGAGCTCATAACTTTGTTGATAAAAAGAAGTATCAAGTCGAAGTTTTAAAAGTTCATGGGGGCAAAGATTAAAAAAACTTACACTTCCATCTTCACAAGAAACGATAAGGGTGTCTTCTTTTGTCATATCAATATGTGTTATTTTGTCGTTAAGACGTATGTACTCATCACTGATAATCTTATTTTCTTTGAGGCTAAAGAGACTAAGATGGTTGGTATGTCCTGCAATAAAAAGAAAGTCACCTGAATTAGATAAGCACATGGTATGAATATCACCTAGACTTGTTTGATAATGCTTACAAATCTGTGAAGTTCGCAGATCAATAATATCCAAGCCCCCTTCTATATTTCCAGCACACAAAAAATCTTCATCAATAAAACATAAACTATTAATACGGATAGAATTAGGGGTAATGCGCTTAGAAGGTACTTCAGTATGAATATTAGTGATAACAATACTACCGCCATAACCACTAGTGGCGACAAAGGAACCTGAAGGACTAAAGCTCACGGCTGAGACATAATTTATTTTAGTTTGAAAGAAGGTGTTAGGTGAATGCTCAGGAAAAGAACTTAGCCTTGAAATATGTCTTGCAGCAAATAAGTTCCAAAGGTAAACTCTTCCTGTAAGAGAACCAGCGATTATGTGAGAAGATGATGGATCAAAGCATAAGGTTTCGATTCTATTTTGTAAGGTAGGAAAGGAATGGTGTAGCTTTTGTTTTTGTAGGTCTATAACACGGACTACAGACTGGTTTTCTTCGCTATAAGCAAGAAAGTTACCATCAGGACTAAAGGCGATATTTTTCTTCTCATCATGAGGGTAGGCATTTTTTAAGGTAAAGCTTAGTTGTGTTTGCATATCAAATATATTTATGATGGAAAATGTATTTGTAAGATCAACAATAGCTAGTTGATTATTATTAAGTACACGCAAATAAACAATTTTATCATCAAATTTTAACTTGGCACTGGGTGTCACTATATCTCCTTACTAGAAGTTAATTAGTAGTGTAGTATCCTATGTTAGCATAATTTTTGAGTGTTGCAATATAATTTTTTATTATATTCTTCTGCGGAAGAAAGGGTGCCTGTTACCCGAGTGCATGAGACAAATAGATCTAGCATTTTAGTTATATATTTTTTTGGAGAGCTTTTCTAAGTATCTTGAGAAGAAAAAACCCTTTCTCAGGTGTGAGAGCTTAATATTTATATGAAAACAACTCTAAAGGTCATAATAGATACTTTTGATAATAAAGAAAAAGGTGAAGTCTTGCACTTTCAAAGAAGTAATATATTATCTGTCTTAGCTAAGGCTCTTATCTTTCCTTAGAGTATTTAAAAAAGTTCTTCAGTCTTGAAGGCCATAATAAAATCATTTTCACTAAGGCCTCCTACAGAATGTGTCCACCAAGATACTTTTACCTTTCCCCATTGCAAAATAATCTCTGGATGATGATTTTCTTCTTCACAAATATTTCCTAGCGCATTAGTAAAGGCCAAGGCTTCTTTAAAGTTTTTAAAGCTATAAAGTTTGGAGATACGTTTCATTTTTTTAACTTCATGAAGTTCATATTGAGGTACTTCTTCTAAATACTTTGAAATTTCTATAGGTGTAAGTTGAGGGGTTTGGGAGTTCCATGTAAGACAAGTTTTATTCATAAGAGGCCTTAATCTAGGGTATTAACGAGAAGCCTCGTTAATACGGTTTAATTACATTAGTCCACGCATCATTAGATGTTGATACATAGGCTTAAGCATGTAGACATCAAAGGCCCACCATGCAGGCCTAGGAATAGAAACATCTGTCCAAAAAGGAAGAGTTGGTATTGGTCCATCATATCCGAATTCAGCCATAATGACTTTTCCATATCCTGGTTTTAAAGGACAAACAGTATAGCCATTGAACTTCGCTTTAATTTCTTGACCTTCCATCTGTGCAATAAGGTTTTTAGTAATGACTGGTGCGTGCATACGAGCAGAACCACCTGTCTTACCCATAGGAACTCCACAAATATCACCAATTCCAAATACATTTTTATAACGTCGGTGCTGAAGGGTATATCTATCAACTTCTAACCAACCCTTAGCGCTTCCTTTTTGCCAACCAAGGCTTGAGTTTTTAACAGCATCAACAGGTCCCATAGGTGGCACAACATGTAAGAAGTCATATTCTAAATCAACTTCTTCATAATGATCGGTTGTATCATACATTTCAAAGTCTTCATCCCACTCACCTTGTTCTTGATACGCATGAGCAAAGGTTGCTATTTTCTTTTGAACATCAACCTTGATAAGAACATGTTTAAACTTTGTTGTCATACCCTCATAAGTTGTTTGTGTTCTTGCGAGCTCTTCCGCAACATTAGGAAGACTAAATAAAGAGGCCGTATTGGTACAAAAAGTACACTCGGCATTAAGACCATTTTCTTTTAAGTAATCAGCGGCTAAGTATAAGATCTTTTGTGGAGCACCACCACATTTAATAGCTGTATCAGGCTGAGTAAAAAGAGCACGTGGTTTTTTACCATCAGCTGCTGCTTGTTTAAGATCGTTGAACCATTTCCACGTAATCTCTGCACCTGTATGCGTACCTTTTTCAAGGTCACTAAGATATACAGAAGAGATGCCATTTTTACCAATATCATCTACGCTTAGACCTTCAATTTTTTCATAATGATACTGAATACCTGTAGCAACAACTAGGTAGTCATAGCTAAGTTCTTCACCACTTCTTAGAGTAATTTTATTATTATCAGCGTCAATAGTCTTGGCTTCGTCTTTAATCCATTTAACATCATCAGGGATAAAATCATTATTATCGAGTTCAATATCTTTACCCTCATATACACCTGCAGCGATGAAAACCTGCCCCGGCTGGTAAAGGTGTACTTCATTTGGTGCAACAATAGTAATATCTGGGTTTGAAAGACTCTTACGAAGATGTGCCATGGCCATAATACCACCTGTTCCACCCCCAAGAATTACAATCTTGCCTTTGGCGTCTGAGGCTTTAGCCTCAGTAGAAGCTGAACTGGCAAGAACAGAAGCTGCGATAGGGGAAAGACCCATAAGTTTTAGTGCTTTACGACGTGAAATACCATCTTTGATAGGGGTTTCGTGAAGTAGCTCGAAGTTTTTCATTAGAGGTGCTAGATCTTGATTCTTTTTCATCTGATATCCTATTATCTTTAATTACATGAGATAATATAACATAAATATCAAATAAACCTAGCATTCTTTTAACTAATAAGCCTATCTAGCATAAATTGTATAGAGGTGCGACCATTAAATACATTTTTATTAAGAGTATAAGAACAAGAAATTTCTTGACCGGCCTTAAGTTCTTCTTCACAGCGAAAATACATTAAGTCATAAGTTTGAGGATCGTTAGCATTAAGTCTTAGCTCAATTTTTGCATGTTCCTTGTCTTTACCTAGCTTTCTAACGGATATGACTTGGGCATTTGACGCTAAAAACCGTGGACGTGGATTTGCTTCACCATATGGCTCAAACTCATCTAAAAGATTAAGTAAGTCAAAGTCAATAGCGGAACTGTCTATCTCTCCTAAAATCTCTTCTTGGGGAATATAATCTTCAGCAGGGATAGCTTTCGCTTTTTTGTTAATAGCTTCTTTAAAGGCTTGGATACTTGTTTCTTGAAGTCCAAGGCCTGCGGCCATCTTATGTCCACCAAACTTATCTAAAAAGCTTTCATTTGCTTTAATCTGATCGTAAATACTAATATTTCCAATACTTCTAGCAGAACCTTTCGCAATCCCCTTATCAATAGAAAGAACAATAGCAGGTTTACCAAATCTTTGTACTAATCTTGAAGCAACGATTCCAACAACACCTTCATGCCAACCATTTGCAGCTACGACAATGATATTATCATCAGGATGCACTTGCTTGATAGCATTTTCAGTGGCTTCGGCTTCGGTTGACTTTCTAATATTGTTAAGTTGGTTTAGAAGTTCATATTGTTTATAGGCCTTGGCCTCTGTGTCAGCCGTAAGAAACTCTAAGGCGATACTTGCATCTTCCATTCTTCCTGCGGAGTTTACACGTGGGGCAATTTGAAAGGCAATATCTTCAGCTGAGAGTATTTTCTTAGATAACATATCTCGTATTATTACCATACAAGGACGCATGGAAGTGGACATTTGCTGTAAGCCCTTAATTACAAGGGTTCTATTGATGTCTTGAAGAGGCATGACATCAGCAATAATTGCTAAACATAATAAGTCCATAAATTGACCAAGGTTAACAGATGAGCCTATCTCTTTTTTGATTAAACCCATTAATAACCAAGCGACTTGCGCGCCACAAATAGACTTAAAAGGATAGTCACAAGCCTCTAGTTGGGGGTCTACAATCGCGTAAGCATCAGGTAAGGTAAAAGAAGGGGTGTGATGATCTGTAATGATAAGGTCTATCCCTCTTCTTTTACAGGCCTCAGCCGCACCAAAAGCATTTATTCCATTATCAACGGTGATAACTAAATCAGCCTCTATTCTGTCTATTATTTTTTCTGAAACCCCATATCCATCTGTAAAACGATTAGGAATAGTGGCTTCTATAGGATATCCAATAGCCTTAAAAAACTCTATCATCAAAGCAGTAGAGGTAACACCATCTACATCATAATCCCCAACAATATAAATCTTTTCATTATTTTGTATAGCCTTAGCAATACGTTTTGCAGACTTGATACCATCATGAAGAAGGGCAGGATTTGGAATGTCAGAGAGTTTTTTAAAACCCGTAGAAAACCTTTGAGTAAGGATTTCGTGTAAACGGGCTTTTGAAAGTTTAGGCATCCGTTGCTGCGGCAGTTGCTGCTGCTTTTACGAATGATAAGATAGCTGGATTTGGCGTTGTTAATCTTGATGTAAATTCAGGGTGAAACTGAACACCTAAGAACCAAGGATGGTCTTTAATCTCAACGGCTTCAATAAGTCCATTAGACTCACCAGTAACTATCATACCCGCTTTTTCTAATTGATCTCTATAAGCAGGATTTGCTTCATAACGGTGACGGTGACGTTCATTTATAACTTTTTCACCATAAGCGTCTCTAAGGTGAGACTTTGCCTTAGTATCACAAGGGTATTCACCTAGTCTAAGTGTTCCACCCATAGGTGATTTATGTGTTCTAAGTTCTTTTGCCCCTGATTGATTAATGAAGTTATCAATTAGGTAAATCATAGGATTCGTTGTTTCAGGATTAAACTCGATTGAGTTTGCATCTTCAAGACCAAGAACATTTCTTGCATATTCAACTAAGGTAAGTTGCATACCTAGACAGATACCTAAATAAGGAAGTTTCTCAACACGTGCATATTCAATTGCTAAAATCTTACCTTCAACACCACGGTTACCAAATCCACCAGCAACTAAAACAGCGTCACAATCATCAAGAAGGTCTTTCGCTCCTTTTGCTTCAATGTCTTCTGAATCAACCCAACAAATTTCAACTCTTGTATCAAGATGTGCACCACAATGGATAAGTGCTTCTATTAATGACTTGTAAGATTCTTTAAGCTCTAAGTATTTACCTACAAAACCGATAGTAACTCTAGCACTTGGTTGAACAATCTTTTTAACTAAGCCATCCCATACTTCCATTGCTGGATTTAGCTCACCAAGGTCTAATGCTTTAGCAATTGGGCCTAAGATATTTTGTTGTTTAAATGCAATAGGAACAGCGTAAATAGTCGCTGCATCTAGTGCTTCAATTACACAGTCTTGTGTAACATCACAAGCAATAGCTAGTTTTTTCTTAAATGATTTTGGGAGTGGACCTTCTGTTCTTGTAATAATCATCTGAGGTGTAATACCAATACGACGTAACTCTTGAACTGAATGTTGCGTAGGCTTAGACTTATGCTCGCCCGCTGCTTTGATATAAGGGATAAGTGTTACATGAATGAAAAATGTTCCAGGAACTTCATCATCATGTTTCATCGTGCGAATAGCTTCCATAAAAGGAAGACCTTCTATATCACCAACCGTTCCACCAAGTTCTACCACAAGAATATCGTGACCTTGACCCGCTTCTTTAATACGCTTGACAATTTCACCAACGATATGAGGAACAACTTGGATAGTTTGACCAAGGTAACCACCAGCACGTTCTCTTTCAATAACAGAAGAGTAAACTTGCCCTGTAGTAAAGTTAGATGACTTTAAAAAAGAATCATCAAGGAAACGCTCATAGTTTCCGATATCAAGGTCTGTTTCTGCACCATCTTTAGTAACAAAAACTTCACCATGCTCTAATGGAGACATAGTTCCTGGATCTACATTGATATAAGGATCAATTTTAAGCATACCGACTTTTTTACCTGAGTGTTTAAGAAGCGTACCTACAGAAGCGGCTGTAATACCCTTACCTAAAGAACTTAAAACCCCACCGGTTACGAAAATATATTTTGTCATGAAGTGCCCTTATAATTGTTTGTAATTAATAGCGAATTATATCGAAAAAAGCTTTATTTTAGCTAGAGACAAAACTAGACAAATAGGCTTAAGCAAGGTATAATAGAATCAAATAAATTAATAAAGAAAATATATGCATGATATACTCATTTATGGAACCGTTGCTATGGCCATTTCTGTTATTTTAAATCTTATTTTAAAACGTTTTGATATACCTCAAATCATTGGTTATATTATGACGGGTACTATTCTTGTATATGCCTTTGATTTACGTCACGCAGTTCATTCAGAAGTACTTCATATGATAGGCGAGTTTGGTATTGTTTTTTTAATGTTTACTATTGGACTAGAGATGTCTATACATAAGATGAAAGAAATGAAAAGAGATGTCTTTTTTAATGGGGGATTACAAGTCACTTTAACGGCTATTTTTATTTATTTTATTTGTGTGAGTTTATTTGATATTAGTATTAAAACCTCATTAATTATTGCCTTAGCCTTTGCCCTATCCTCTACCGCTGTTGTCTTAACCTATCTAAAACAATCAAAAGAGATTTATGTTCCTTATGGTCAACGTTCAATGGGGATTTTGATTTTTCAAGATATTGCAGTTATCCCTATCTTACTTCTTATTGGTTTTTTAAGCTCAGATGGTGCAGACTTAAAAGTTGTTCTGGCTGAAACTGCGGTGTCTGCAGTTGTTCTTTTGAGTGGTATGTTTATTATTGGAAAAAGAGCGATGACGTGGATCCTTCATTTTTCGGCTAACTCAAGAGTAGAAGAACTTTTCATGGGTTCTGTTTTGGTGATAGTGGTTGGAGCTTCTTTGATTGCTAACTTCGCAGGCTTTACCTATTCTCTTGGTGCTTTTATGGCAGGGATGATTATCGCAGAGACAAAATACCATCATAAGGTTGAATCCGATATCGCCCCCTTTAAAGACTTGCTCTTAGGTGCCTTCTTTGTAACAGTAGGGATGAAAATTGATATTTCTTATTTCTTTTCTCATGTGACAACGATAATTGCCTTGTTTTTTGCGGTCTTACTTTTAAAAGCAATATTAATATTTTTTATTGTGCGCACGGGGTCTTTGAAAAGTACAGCTGTTAAAACGGCCCTTGCTCTTTCTCAAGTAGGTGAGTTTTCATTTGCAATTTTTGAGCTAGCTTCGGCAAACTCTTTATTAAGTTCTGAACTTTCTCAAGTATTAGTTCTAATAGTTGTTCTGTCGATGTTTTTAACACCATTTATTATGAAGGGTATACATCCTCTTGCTGAGATGTTTTCAAAAGAAGAACTGGTTGAAAATGATTTTACCGGTTTAACTGGAAGAAAAGATCATGTTATTGTTTGTGGGTACTCAATTATTGGTAAGTTTGTGGCAAAAGAATTAAAAGTAAGAGGCATTCCTCATATTATTGTAGATAATTCTTTGAAGCATGTGAAAGAAGGTTTAGCTGATAATAAAGAGATTTATTATGGTGATATGTCAAAGTCAAGTATACTTCATGCCTTACACGCCAATGATGCCTCTTCTGTTATTATTACCCTTGATAATGCGAACAAAAAACGTCTAATTTCAGAAGCAATTTCAAAATATGAAAAACCTATTAACCTTATTGTTAAGGTAGTGAATTTAGAAGAAAAAGAGATGTTAAAAGACCTTGGTATTCATGCTCTGGTTGATGGGAAAGAAGAGGTGGCAAAAATTTTAGTATCTCATAGTGTACAGTGTCAGCTTAATCAAATATGAAAAAGTGAACCTAAGAGGGGTGAAGTTATTCACCTCCCTTAGAATGTATTCTTAATTTCCTCGTGAACCAGGCTTTATTGCTTCAGACTTACCTTCTTTACATAAGGGACATTCATCTGGAGAATACATCTCAAAGGTAAAGTCATCAAGAGCAAAGAATGGCACTCCATCAGGAAGTTTACAGTTAGGTTTCTTAGATATATCAGAATTTTTTCGGTCACAAAATCCACGGTTAGCAAGTGCTGCAAAACCAACAACAATTCCACCCATATCTTCAATAGCTTTGGCAGCTTCCATAGCAGATCCACCCGTAGTAATAATATCTTCACATATCATTACTCTTTCACCCTTAGAAATTTCAAATCCACGACGAACAGTCATAACCTTATCTACACGCTCAGCAAAAATAGAACGTTTATCAAGAGCAGTAGCAAGAGCAAATCCAGCGATAAGACCACCAAGAGCTGGAGCACAGATAGTATCTATCTCAAGACCAGAAGCCTTGATCTGCTCAGCAACGCCTTCGGCAAGTTTCTTAGCATTTTTAGGGTCTTCCAAAACCTTAGCAGATTGAAGATAATACTGAGAATGATTTCCTGAACTTAGTTTAAAATGCCCCTGTAAAAGAGCATTCGCATCCATATATATTTTTTTAACGTCCATAACTAAACCTTTAAAATCTCTGCTTCTTTAGTTTTTAATGTTGCTTCTATATCAGATATGAAACCATCTGTAATCTTTTGGATAGCATCTTGTGCTGCCTTAGAATCATCAGATGTAATTTCTTTTTCTTTTTCTAGCTTTTTAACATCATTATTTGCTTTTTGGCGGTCATTACGAATAGACACTTTCGCATCTTCTCCCAGTCCCTTCATCTTCTTAACAGTTTCTTTTCTTTGATCAACTGTCATTGGGGGAAAGTTTAGAATGATTTTTTCACCATCAGAGTTTGGATTAACCCCAATGTTTGCTTTTAAGATGGCTGCTTCAATATCTGAAACAAGAGGCTTTTCCCAAGGGTTTATAATGATAGTTGTTGCGTCTGACGCAATAACAGAACCAACTTGATCAAGGGCGGTTTGTGTTCCATAATAATCGATTTTAACGCCATCTAAAATTGAGGTCATAACCTTACCTGTTCTTAGGCTTTTAAAACTATGGTGCATATGCTCAACTGAGCCTTCCATATTCATTTTACATTCTTCTTGTATTTCTGCTGTCATGTGTTGGAGTTCCTTTTAATTTGATTTTTCTCAGAAAAGGTGAGGTGTCTTACTTTTTCTGGGGTATCTTTTGTTGATGCTACTTTACTCAAAATAAGGGGAGGTGGCTCACTTTATTTTTGAGAAGTTTTTACGATTATCTTACTTGTATATGCATTTCCATACTTGATGATAACGCGGGTACGTTTAAACTTTAAAGGATAGGGCTTTGTACTTTTAAAGACCCCCTCTTCTGGTTTAATATATTCCCAACCGCCTCCACTTACATAGAGTTCAGCCTTTTTAATTGATGCGGGCATTGTAACGTGAATTTCATTAAGTTTGGCATTAGTAGGATAGTTTTTTGGAGAGTGCCACTGAGCATCTAAGTATTTGATGCGAAGCTCGTATTTTAAGTTTACATCCCCCGTTAAAGCAATACGGTCAAGGTTGTCTCTTGGGCTTTTTGATGATACGGCACCTACATTTTGGTTTAGAACTAAGTCAAATCCATATGAAGTGATCTCTTTTTTAAGTCTTTCATCAAACTCACCAAAGGGGTAAGCGTAATATTTAGGCGTATACCCTAGATGCTTTTTAAAAGATGCAAGAGCCTTATCTGTATCTCGTCGCATAGCTTCAGCGGAGAGTGAAACCATGTGTTTGTGACTATAAGAGTGAAGACCAATCTCACCATAATCTTGTGTATCTTTAATCTGTTCCCAGGTCATGAAATCGCCATACCCCTTATCTGTTGCTTCTATATAAACAAAAAGGGTAAAAGGGTATTTGTACTTTTTAAACAAGTCTAAGCCATTTGTATAAAAACTTTTGTAAGAATCATCAATACAAAAAACAACCCAATTATCAGGTATCTCTTTTTTATCTTTAAGGGCTTGGTTGAGTTTTGATAGAGGAATGACTTCATACTTATTTTCTTTAAAATAATCAAAGTGCTTTTTTAAAACTTCAAGTGAGACATTGGTTGAAGCATGTTTAGCATCACCAAAACGGTGGTAAACAAAAAGATGGGCATCAGCCCAAAGATTAAGGGAAAGAAGCGCGAAGAGTATCGCGGTTTTCATTATTTGCTTGTATTGGCATCAATTGCAGCCGGAGCTTGCACGTCTTCTACGGCAATTTCAATAGCAGCAGGAGCAGCAATAGTTGTGTCTTCAATGATAGAATCAACAACAGATGATTGATTATCTTGACCATAAAAGTAACCCATAGCTATTGTATTTGATACAAATATGAACATTAAGAAAAAAGTCATCTTTGCAAGAAAACTTGCAGGTCCTTTAGCTCCAAATACAGATTCATTTGATCCGCTATAGGCACCAAGCCCAATACTTGAACTTTTTTGAAGAAGTACGGCAATTACTAAAAATACAACTAACACGATTTGAACTATGAGCAAAATAGATGTCATTAAGTTTCCTGAACAGGGTCAAGCCCTTTATTAAAATTGCGCAATTATAGCGAAGTTTATCTTAATAATTCGTTTTCTTCGTTCAAACACGCTATAATTGCGGACTTAAAAAGGATAAATTTCTGTGAAAAAAGCACTTATTTTGGTCGTTTTGTTACTAGTTGTATTTCTTGGTGAAATATTGATGTTTGACAACAATACTCATGCCCAAGATAATAAGGCTTTTATAGCAGTTACTTCTTATCCCCAATATGAGATTGTTAACACCCTTATTGGAGATGAGATAGAAGTGCTAAACTCCTTCCTTATGGAGTAGAAGCTCATTCTTATATGCCTTCGGTGAAAACCATGAGCACGATTTTAAGAGCAAAACTTTTTATTTATAATGGGCAAGGCATGGAGCCTTGGATAAAACAAGATTATGCACATGCCTTGGATATGAGTGCCTTTGTTAAACTTAATGATAATAAGCATGAAAACGAAGATGGTCATCATCATGGGAAAAGCGATCCTCATTATTGGTTAGATGTTGACAATATGGTCTTGATGACACAAGCCATACAAAAGAAGTTAAATAAACTTTTTCCTGAATATAAAAGCCTAATAAATAAAAATGCACAAGCTTATGTAGAAAATCTAAGTCTACTTGAAATAGAGTATGCACAAGAGCTGCAAGTTTGTAAGAAAGACGAAATTGTTGTAAATCATAATGCCTTTGGCTATCTGGCGTCACATTATAAGTTTGATGTCCACTCTTTAACGGGATTATCCCCTGATGAACAAGTGAGTGCAAAAAATATGAAAGAGATGACTGATCTAGTCAAAGAAGAGAATATAAACACTATCTTCTTTGAAAGTTTTGTAAGCGATAAATTAGCACAGGGTATCTCAAAAGAAACAGGGGCAAAGGTAGAATCTCTTCAACCTCTTGCCAACGTGACAGAAGAAGAAGCGAAAAAAGGATATATCCTTATTATGCAGGAAAATCTTAAAAAACTTTCTTATGCAATGGAGTGTGAATGACCTTTAAAACGGCTATTTTTGAAGCTAAAAACCTTTCTTATGCGATTAATGGGAGTGATATTATCAAAGATATTTCTTTAGTTATTCAAAAAGGGGAGTATTGCGCTGTGATTGGACCTAATGGTGGAGGTAAAACAACACTTATTCGTTTACTTTTAGGCTTAGAAAAAAAGAGTAGTGGAAACATTTCATTATTTGGACAAAAACAAAAAAACTTTAAGTCTTGGGATAAAATAGGTTATGTACCTCAAAGAGTCTCACAAATAGATGAATACTTCCCAGCAACAGTTGAAGAAGTCGTAAAAATGGGTAGAACGGCTAAGCGTGGGATGTTTACAAGAGAATCCCAGGCTGATAGAGACGCAGTGGGTAATGCCATGTTGAAAATGGATGTAACGAACCTAAAAGATAAACTAGTTGGCGAACTTTCAGGTGGACAAAGACAGCGTGTTATGATTGCAAGAGCCTTAGCTTCTGAACCTGAGGTTCTTATCTTAGATGAACCAAATACAGGGGTAGACATGATTTCACAAAATCGTTTTTATACCTTGTTGAGAGAGTTAAACAAACAAGATGAAATGACCATTGTTTTTATAACTCATGATGTTGGTGTGATTGCAGATGATATTCAAACTATGTTATGTATAAACCAAACACTATTGGCTTGCGATAATCCTCATGAAGTTCTGTCTTGTGATGAGATGAGTAAAATTTATGGGATTGATGCACACCTAGTACATCATCACCACCACTAGGGGTTGACGATGATAATCTGTCAGAATAATTTCTTGGTGATTGATACCTCGAAAGAAAAATATACTAATAGCATGTTTTTATCGAGTAAAGTAGCTTTAATAGGAGAACCTATTTAATGTTAGAAATTTTTGAATATGATTTTATGGTAAATGCATTCCTCGCAGGAATAATCATAGCTATCCTAGCTTCTGTATCAGGATCATTTATTGTTTTAAGAAGATATGCAATGCTTACAGAAACTCTAGCTCATGTAGCCTTAGTAGGTGTGGCAATAGGGATGGTTACAGAACAAAACCCTATATGGGTAGCCGTTTTTGTATCAGTTGTTTCTGCGTGGTTAATAGAATATTTACGCTCTTATTTAGGCTTATATTCTGACTCAATACTTGCTATATTTTTATCAGGGTCCTTAGCCTTAGCCGTTATTATAGTGTCTGTGGCAGGCTCTTTTAATGCTTCTTTATTTTCTTATCTTTTTGGCTCTATCCTTTCTGTTACAAACGAAGACCTCATTGTTATGTTGGCCTTTGGCTCATTATCTATGGCTGTTTTAATAGGATTTTTCAAAGAATTTTATTTTATAGCCTTTGATGAAGAGGTTGCTCAGGTAAGTGGCTTAAAGGTGAAGTTATTAAACTTTGTTCTTGTCACCATTATCGCAGTAATTATCTCTTTATCTATAAGAGTGGTTGGGACCTTATTAATTGGTGCACTTATGGTTATCCCTACTATCTCTGCCTTACGATATCGATTAGGCTTTTCAAAAACAATCTTGCTCTCGCTTTTATTTTCTATCTCAGCTGTACTTTTAGGAATGACATTATCGTATAATTACTCTCTACCTTCTGGGGCAACTATTGTCCTTGTTATATTAGTAATATTTGTAATTTCAATGGTGTCTAACAGAAAATGAAAATAGAAAAAGAGTTTTCACGTTTTGCTCATGAATATGGGCACTACAATCTTATTCAAGAGAAGGTTACTCAAAAACTTCTAAATGAAATAAGTACGAAGCCTAAGAAAATCTTAGACCTGGGTTGTGGGAATGGAAGTGTTTTTAAGAAGATTAATTGGGAATATAAGAAATTTACAGGTATCGACTTCTCCCAAAAGATGTTGGACCTACATCCTAAAGCCGAGAATTTACATCTATCATTAGGTGACTTTAATGAAGATAAGCTTTTTGAAGAACTTGTAAAAGAAGAATTCGATCATGTTTTTTCCGCCTCGTCATTACAATGGGCAAGTGACTTAGATACTAGCTTGTATCATATATCTCAATTTAACGCACCTATTTCTCTGGCAATATTTACCTCTAACACCTTTAAAACGCTTTTACAAACAGCGGGGATAGACTCCCCATTGAAATCTGCGGATGAAGTTAGTTATTTTTTAAAGCAGTATTTTAAATGTAAGATAGAGATAGTAAATTATGAGCTTAGTTTTGACAGTATAGAAGACATTTTTACATATATTAAGAAGTCAGGGGTTTCAGGTGGAAGAAATAAACTTTCATACAAAGAGATGAAAGCCCTAATGAAGAACTATCCTACAAAGACCTTAGAATTCGAAGTCTTATTTGCTTTTAACTAATATTGTCTGTTTATAAGATATATACCTCGCAACAATCCTTTTAAGCTTTTATATACGTTCTAGAAAAAATGATGCTTATTCATAGACGGGCTATATCTTAGTCTTAGTATGTCTTTTTAGGATTCTGAGGGTTTGAGTGGGGAAGAGAGATATTGTTGTTCTAAGGGGCTAAGGTTTGATATAAGATTGTATTCAAACCTTTAGCATTTTATTCTACTTGTTCTTTTTACGAGATGCTTTTGCTAGCTTAGCTTTTTTCTTTATCTTAGCCTTAGCGCTTGCGCTTGTATCCTTACGCGTACCTTGTTCTTGTTTATCCGTTGGGTCTGTTGTACCTCTGTACTTCTTTGGTAGTGTACGTGCTTGAAATGCGAGTTTAACCCCGTCGTCCATTTCTACACTAGATGTATTTGCTTTTGTTGACATTATTGAATCCTTGTATATGTAATTGATAACTATCGATTGGAGATATCATTTATAAAAAGAAAGTTTCTTCTTAGAAATAACATCCGCCTAAGCGGAAGCGTTATTTTAGTCGTCGTTTCCAAAGATACCAAACAAGTGTAAAAGAGCTGTAAAGATATTTAAGAAGTCTAGGTAAAGTGCAATGGCTCCATCAATAGGAGTTTCATATGCACCTTTAATAATATTTTGTGTGTCATATACTACTAAAATAGAAAATAAGAACACAACAGCAGCAGAAATTATAATGCTTAACATTGGGCTACCTAAAAAGATATTTACAATAGAAAAACCAATAACTACAACAAGGGCAATCATAAGGGGCTTCCCATATCCTGAAAAGTCTTTAGTAGTTTTGATAGCAAAGAAAGACATTGCACCAAAGATTACTGAAGTCATGGCA